>JAUNCR010000016.1:0-10686 GCA_030526505.1 Spirochaetales bacterium | reverse complement strand
ATACCTTTATTGTCTGCCAATTATCCTCCTAGAGTATAAAAATACTCAATAGCATGAAAGTTATAATATCAGAAATTTTCCAACAATGTCTAGTGAATTCTACCGTTTGCAGAAGAATTTGTAGACAAAAATTGATGCAGGGACCATAAGCAGTGCAGTGATGTAAGCTGCCATGGCTGTGCTGTGCAGGTTCCACAGGGCATGGATTGAAGGCTGTACTAGAAGTGCTGCGAGTCCTGCTGCCGATGCCTTTGCGATTTTTCCTTTGCCGTCCCTGAAATTTCTTATTCCGTATTTTACGGCGCAAGTGAAATACAGTATTGTTTCCATATATATAACTGGGGATACGAAATTCATGAAGAATGAATCCTTTTCTCCCTGTGTTAAAGTCAGGTATGGTGTGTAGATGGAATAGAAGGCCCCTAAGAGAGGAAGTATTGAATATGCCTTGTATTCGTCATCGTCCTTTGAAAAGAAAATGAAGAGGGCGCTGAGTATGATTGATGGAATCAGTGTGCCCGTGGACATCGGAAGCATGATGGAAAGGAATGTGCTTCCGGTATTTGTTTCGGAATTGACAAAAAATTCAATGAAGGCTGAAACGATGATTCCTGAAAAAAATCCGAGGAAAAGTGGTGCTGACAGTTTCTTGAGGCTGTATTCCGAATCTGTGGCAATGATGCAGCCCATGAATGCCGGTATCAATAGAAGCAAAAAGAAATGCATTGCTTTAACTCCGTGTAAATTAAAAAAACACCGCATGAAGTCAATCACACGGTGTTTTCTTTCTATTTGACTAAAGTCTTTCTATAAAATTAGTCGTCGAGGTGTCCTGCTGAACCGAGAACTTCGATGTTCTTGCGTGAGTACATCTTAACGAGTTCGTCGCGAGCTGGTGTAAGGTACTGGCGTGGGTCGAAGTCACCTGGGTTTTCAACAAGGTGCTTGCGGATAGCTGCTGTCATAGCAAGGCGTCCGTCAGAGTCGATGTTGATCTTGCAAACTGCAGACTTAGCAGCCTTGCGGAGCTGTTCTTCTGGGATACCAACTGAGTCTGGGATCTTTCCGCCGAATTCTTCAATCTGGCGAACATAGTTCATTGGAACTGAAGATGAACCGTGGAGAACGATTGGGAATCCAGGGATCTTTTCTTCGATTGCCTTGAGAACATCGAAAGCGAGTGGTGGAGGTGTAAGAACACCGTCTGCTGAACGAGTGCACTGTTCTGGTGTGAACTTGCAGCGGCCGTGTGATGTACCGATAGAGATAGCAAGTGAGTCACATCCAGTCTTTGTAACGAAGTCAACAACTTCTTCTGGCTTTGTGTACTTTGATTCTTCTGCAGCAACATCATCTTCAACGCCACCGAGAACACCAAGTTCAGCTTCTACTGTTACATCGTGTGCGTGTGCGTAATCTACAACCTTCTTTGTGAGGGCAACATTTTCATCGTATGGAAGAGCTGAACCGTCGATCATTACAGAAGAGAATCCGTTGTCGATACAATCCTTTGCTACTTCAAAGTTTGGACCGTGGTCAAGGTGAAGAACGATCTGTGGCTTTTCGCAACCGAGTTCCTTAGCGTATTCAACAGCACCCTGTGCCATGTAGCGGAGGAGTGTACCGTTTGCGTAAGCACGAGCACCCTTAGAAACCTGAAGGATTACTGGTGACTTTGTTTCAACTGCAGCGCGGATGATAGCCTGCATCTGTTCCATGTTGTTGAAGTTGTAAGCTGGAATTGCGTATCCACCCTTGATAGCCTTTGCAAACATTTCCTTTGTGTTTACGAGGCCAAGTTCCTTGTAACTAACCATAATTAGCTCCTTTGATTTATTTACTTTCAATAGTAAACTATTAATTTCCATAAAGATAAATCATTTGAAAGTTAAATTCAAGATGCAAGGGGCTTTTCATGGGATTTAAGGGCCTTTTATATGGAAGAAGAGGGGTGAATCAGGCGGAGTTTTGCGGCGTGCCGTTCGAAAACACCTCATTTATATGAAAATTTTATAAAGCATTTGACAAAATGAATATGTGTAAATATAATTATAATGCTTTAGTTGATTTAAATATCAGTTAAACGAAAATAATAAACTTGACGATAAATTAGATAATCGTATTCAAGGAGATATGAATGAAAAAGGGCGTAGTCGTTTTAGGTAGCCTTATTCTTGGACTTGCATTCTGCTTGCCTGCAGTTGCTCAGCCAAGTGCAAAGGCTGTTGAGACAATTGTTATCGACAACTTCGATACAGATCAGGAATGGTCATGGGCTTGCCAGGCCAGCCGTTTCGTTGCTGATGGATATCCAATCGTAAAGAAGTTTGAAGCTATTCCAAACTCTCTCGTTCCTTATCACAAGGATTCAGATCCAACAGCTCAGGTTCTCGGTGCAAAGATTGCATTTAACCGCAAGGGTGACAACTGGTTTGAAATCTACCCAGCTAAGGATAATGAACTTTCTGAAATTCCTTTTGTTGGAACAGTAACACAGATTGACTTCTGGGTTTGGGGTGCAAACTACAACTACAGACTCGAACTTCTCGTTCGCGATGCTGATGGTCGTGTTCACACACTCAAGGCTGGAAACCTTATGTTCCACGGATGGAGAAACATTGTTGTAAATGTTCCTGGATACATCCGCCAGCACTCAAGAATCCGTTCTGGCCGCACAGACATGACTTTTGTTGGATTCAGAATCCGCACAGATGCTGCTGAAGCAGTTGATGACTATGTAGTTTACTTCGACAACTTCAAGTACACAACAAACACATTGTCTAATGTATATGATGGTTATGCTCTTAGAAACGCTGACTTCGGTGATTCAAAAGAAGGCTCTTCAGGCAACTCTAACGCAAAATAAAAGTAAAGGTGGCATTTAAATGAAAAAGATTCAGTATGCAATTATGGCATTGGCTGTTGCTTTCGCAGGTTCAGCTTTTGCACAGACATCAAGCCTGACTGAACCAGATGCATCAAACATCGGTAATGACAGCGCTCGCCAGGCTCTTCGTGAAGTTAGCGTAGAACGCTTTGAACGCGAAGGTTCTTGGAATGTTCATATTTCACCAGACTATGGTGTAATTCAGGGTCGCCTTTTCGAAGGTTCTCCAGCTGCTAAGGAAGAACTTAACGACAAGGACAACCAGCAGATTGAAGATACAAAGGTACTCGGTGTTAAGGTTGAATTCTTCCGCCGTGGTGTAAACTCTTTCTATATCACATCAGCTCGCCCAATCCCAATCGAAGGTGTTACAAAGACAGTTTCTGTATGGGCATGTGGACGCAATATGGGACACCAGCTTTGGCTCCTCGTTCAGGACTACAATGGTCACAACTTTGAAATCTGGATGGGTTCACTTGAATTCAGTGGATGGAAGAAGCTTACAACAGCAATTCCACCTTCTCCAGATAGCGAACATGGTATTATCCAGCAGAGCGTATACCATGGTGACAAGCCTGGTCTCCGCATCGTTGGTTTCCGCGTAGACTGTAATCCAATGGACGCACAGGGTGCATTCTTCATGTACCTCGATGATATGCGTGCAGTTACAGACCTTTACGACATGGAAAACAAGGATGATGACGACATGATGGACAACTGGTAATCCAGTGTTCTGATTAGGAAAGCCCTGCTAAGTCAGCAGGGCTTTTTTTGTTTGCTCTTCTGTCATCTTCGGGCTTGACCCGAAAATCTAAAATTTTAACTTCAATTATTTATGAATTCGATTTATTCAAATAAAAGCATTTATTCACAAATTTCAAAACTGGCATTTCCTATTGCCCTTCAGAATTTACTTTCTGCATGCGTCAATTCAGTTGATGTTGTCATGCTCAACTTTGTAGGGCAGGATGCAGTTGCCGCCGTATCCCTAGCTGCACAGTATTCTTTCATCCTATGGTGCATTTACTTTGGGCTTGGAACTGGACTTACCATTCTTGGCGCCCAATATTACGGCAAGAAGGACTATAAGGCCATTGAAGCCGTTGAAGGCATCGCCCTCAGGTTTACTGTAATTGTGGGAACCCTTTTCTTCATCGGTAGTTTCTTCTTTCCTGAACTCCTCATGTCATGGTTCACAAATGACGGAAAGCTTATTGGACTTGGCGTTAAATACATGCGCATTGTTTCCTTCAGTTACCTTTTCAATACTATTGTTGAAGTTTATTTCAGCACTTTGAAATCCGTTTCCAGGGTCAAGGCAAGCACTGTTGTAAATGTCTCCGCCAACATCCTGAATATTGTTCTCAATGCAGTTTTCATCTTCGGTTGGTTTGGTTTGCCAAAACTGGGTATTGTAGGTGTTGCACTTGCTACAACCATTGCCGGACTTATGAGGATGGTTAGCGTCTTCATATTGTCAGCAAAAAGTCCTGATGTAAAAATCAAGTTTGGAATGATCTTTATTCGTAATAAAGTTCTTTTCCAGGATTTCTTCAGGCTTTCTCTTCCTGCACTTTTGAACGATCTTGTATGGGGGCTTGCTTTCTCTGTTTATACTGGAATCATGGGACACTTGAATTCCGATGCAGTAGCAGCTTTCTCTTTTGTTGCCATTGTCCGTAATTTTGGACAGGTTCTTTGCTTTGGTGTTGCTAATGGAGGCGGTTTGTTCCTGGGTAAAATCCTTGGGGAAAACAATCTTGAAGATGGATGGGTTGTTTCGAAATGTCTTGTAAAGCTTACTGTCATTTCGGGTGTAGTCGGTGGTTTCATTATTTTTGCCGCATCACCTTTTGTTCTTGGTTTCGCGGATCTTACACCTGAAGCCCATGACTTCCTTAAGAAAATGCTTTTCATCAACTGTTTCTATGTTATGGGAAGTGCAATTAATACGACCTTTATCTGCGGTATTTTCAGAAGCGGTGGAGACAGCAAGTTTGGTTTGATCTGTGATACCATCAACATGTGGGGCTATGCGGTTCCTCTTGGACTTCTTTCAGCCTTTGTTTTCAAACTTCCTGTAATGGGTGTTTACCTTTTGATGTGCACCGATGAATTCGTCAAATGGCCTGTTGTATTCTGGCATTACAAGAGCAAGGTATGGCTTAAAAACATTACAAGGGAGAATGTTGCATGATTGAAACGGCTAACAGGAACGGATCCCAAGAGGCTAGGAAACTGCTTCAGTATCTTAATGACTGTGCAGGTAAAAAAATGATTACTGGACAGCATACCCAGACAAATCCCATGGAAGAAGTCGGTTACATAAAATCCATTACTGGCCGTGAACCTTTTTTGCGCGGTTTTGAATTGCTGGGGTACTCTCCAAACATCAATTATGAAGATGCTGATGAAGCATGCCTTACGGAAGTTGCCGAAAACAAGGGGACCATGGAAACGGCTCTTGCCTGGGCAAAGGAAAACAATGCTTCCGGCATAAACTGCATTCTGACTTTCAGCTTCCACTGGTTTTCTCCCCTTGGCGGAAGGGACAAAAGTTTCTATGCAAAAAACACAGACTTTGACCCAGAGAAGGTTCTTGTTGATGGCAGTCCTGAAAACAGAGCTTTTTACAGCGACATGGATAAAATTGCTGAAATCCTTGAAAAGTTCAAGCTGGAAAAAGTACCTGTCCTCTGGCGACCTTTCCATGAAAGCTACGGAAAGTGGTTCTGGTGGGGCTGCAAGGGTCCTGAGGTTGCCTGCAAGTTATACCGGATGATGTTCGACTACTATGTCCATGAAAAGCATCTTGATAACCTTGTGTGGGTGTGGAACTGTGATGTTGCTTCTGCTTATCCCGGCGATGAATATGTGGATGTTAATTCCATCGATGTTTATCTTGAAGAAAAGAAAGCCACTGATTACAGGGCGGAATATGAAAAACTTGTTTCAGCCTGCGGTAAGAATAAGGTTTGTGCCCTTGCAGAAGTCGGCTATAATCCTGACATTGACCTTGTAAAGGAATCCGGTACCCCTTGGGCCTACTACATGACCTGGAGCAAGGAATTTGCCATGGATGGAGTCCGTAATACAAAGGATGAACTTTGCCGGATGTATTCAAGTGACTACAGCGTAAAATTATGATATATTGTATTCATGTTCAACAGTCTTAGCGGAATCATTACGGGAAAATTTCCTCAGAAATTATACATTGATACTCACGGAATAGAATGGGATGTTACATGCCCAGACAGTGCCTTGGAAAATTTGCCTGATGTAGGTTGCGAAGGCCGTGTCTATGTCTGGATGCAGCATACGGACAATCTTATGAACCTTTATGGTTTTGCCTCTGACCGCGACCGTTCCCTTTTCTTTGACTTGCTCAAGGTTGACGGTATTGGACCTAAAGGTGCCGTGAAAATCATGAACAATATTACCACAGACCAGATGGTTGCAATCCTTGAAAACGGTGATCTTGGGCTTTTGGAAAAAGTTCCTGGTGTTGGAAAGAAGACCGCCGCTAAAATGCTGCTTCAGCTAAAGGGAAAACTTACCCTCGAAAGCAATGTTCCTTCAGGAACAAAGAAAGCTGCTTCTCCTTATGCAGATGTAATTTCCGCTTTGGTGGACATGGGCTACGACAAGTCAAAGGCTGCTGATGCCGTTGAAAAAATCGTGGGCCAATTGTCTGCTGACGAAACTTTTGCAAAGGCCGGGCAGAGCCAGAAAGAAGACCTTATTTTCCGCCGTGCCATCGTGGAACTTGCAAACTGACTGGAGATTTAGATGATAAAGAGTGTAAATGCAAGAAGTGCCCATCCAAAGAAAAATTCTCCTGAAGACGACATGAACATCGTTTCTCAGCTTGCAGCTCAGGCAGCTGAAGGAAGGGCCATGGAAACTGGCGGATCATCCATGAATATAGTTCGTGCCAGCGAAGGCATGTTCAACGAAAGTGCTATCATTCGCCCTGATGTAATCACTGAAGACGACAGCGGTGAAGGCAGCCTTAGACCTCTTTGCCTTGATGATTTCATGGGGCAGAGTGAAATTAAAAAGAACCTTGGTACCTTCATAAAGGCCGCAAAGGAACGCGGCGATGCCCTGGATCATCTTTTCCTCATTGGACCTCCGGGACTTGGTAAAACAACCCTTGCCCAGATTACTGCCAATGAACTTGGTGCGGATTTCAAGGTTACTTCCGCTCCTGCCTTGGACAAGCCAAAGGATCTTGCTGGCATTTTAAGTACGATTACTCCCAATACGGTTTTCTTTATCGATGAAATCCACAGGCTAAAACCTGCAATTGAAGAAATGCTTTACATTGCCATGGAAGATTTTGAACTTGACTGGGTCATCGGTCAGGGAGCTGCTGCCCGTACTGTCCGCATTCCTATTCCTCATTTCACACTTGTAGGTGCCACAACAAAGGCGGGCATGGTGTCAAAGCCTCTTCAGACCCGCTTTGGAATCATACAGAGGTTCAACTTCTATACCAGGGAAGAACTTGCAAAAATCATTCACAGGTCTGCAAAGATTCTGGAAGTCGGCATTGATGATGATGCGGCCCTCCTTATGGCAGACTGCAGCCGTGGAACTCCTCGCGTTACAAACAGGGTTCTTCGCCGCATGAGGGATTTTGCCCAGGTAGAAGGAAGCGGAAGAATCACAAAGGAAATCGTGTCAGAAGGCTTGAAGCGACTTGGAATTGACAGCATGGGACTTGAAAGCTATGACCGTGAGATTCTTCTTGCCATCATCGAAAAATTCGGCGGTGGGCCTGTAGGAGCAGAAACCCTGGCGATTTCAATCGGTGAAAGTCAGGATACCCTTGAAGATTATTACGAACCATACCTGATCCAGTGCGGATTTCTTGCAAGAACTCCACGGGGTAGAATGGCAACGGAAAAGGCATACGAGCATCTTGGATTGAAATACAATCCTGGCATGGCAAAAGGTCAGGGGGAACTTTTTTAGTTTCCATTCCATTTGTAAAGAAACTTCACATTCACTATAATACTCCTCATGCAGACTTCAGACTTTAACTTTGAATTACCGGAAGAACTGATTGCCCAGCGTCCAAGCGGTGAACGCGGAAATGACAAGCTCATGTTCCTTAACAAAACGACAGGTCAGGTTGAACACCACAAGATGGAAGATCTTGTTGACCTTGTTGCTCCTGGTACCCTCATGATTTTCAATGACAGCCGTGTTAGGCGCAGCCGTTGCTACGGCATAAAGACAACAAGCGGCCGCGAACAGGAATTCATGTTCCTTAATCCCATCGGTGATGGTTCCAGCTGGAATACAATGGTAAAGGGCGCAAAGAAAGTAAAGGTTGGAAACGAATACAAGTTTACGGACGGAAGCATCGGTGTAATTCCTGAAGTTACCGAAGGCTCCGAATTCCGCACGATTAAATTCGACAAACCCCTTGATGAAGCCTGGTTTGAACGCAACGGACACATTCCTCTTCCTCCATACATTCGCCGTGAAGACGATGACACAGACAGTGAAAGATATCAGACGGTCTATGCTAGGGAAACAGGAAGTGCAGCTGCTCCTACTGCAGGACTTCACTTTACAGAACCTCTCCTTCAGAAATTAAGGGACAAGGGAGTGGAACTTGCATGGGTTACCCTTCATGTTGGACTTGGAACTTTCCTTCCAGTCCGTGAAGACAACATTGAAGACCACAAGATGCACACGGAATATTACACTGTTTCGGAAGAGACTGCCGCCAAGGTTGCAAAGGCAAAGGCAGAAGGCAGACCGGTTCTTGCAGTCGGAACAACAAGCGTCCGTACTCTTGAAAGTGCAAGCGATGAAAACGGAAAGCTGATTCCTGGAACCAGAGGAACAAACATCTTCATGTATCCTGGATACAAGTTTAAGGTTGTGGATCAGATGTTCACAAACTTTCATACACCGGAAAGCACTTTGATCATGCTGGTATCAGCCTTTGCGGGAAAGGAAAGGATCATGTCTGCCTATAAGCAGGCTGTGGAAAACAAGTACAGGTTCTTTTCCTATGGCGATTGCATGCTGATGAAATAGATTTGGATATTGCCGGAATCTTCTGATTCCGGCATTTTTTTTCCAGTGCCGATGAAAATTAAGTCAACTGTTCAAAGGAATTTCTCAAAAGGTTAAGGAACTGTGCCTTTATGATAGGGTCTTCGTTTTCAAAAGTTTTCTCTGTTTTATAGACAACCTTGGCTTCTTCAATAAGGCTGTCTATCATTTTTTCTGAAAGTGGAAGTCTTGTACCGATAATCTTGTTTTCAAATTCAGGGGAATAGAAAACCGTGTTGCCCGCAAATACAACCCTGATGTTTGCTATCATGCCCCGCTGGGTTTCCACAAGAAAAGTAAAGCTTGCTGAAAGGGGAGACAGTTTGTTTGTCGGTCCGATTCTTCTGAAAACCTGCACATCCCATTCTTCTAGAGGAATTCTGATTTTTGTAAGAATGGATTTTTCCGGAACGCCGTCAAATTTATTGAACTGAACAATCTTTGTGTCTGTTGCATCCTTAATTTCAAGGCGGGCATTTAATGCAAGCAGGGGAGCCCATAGTGTATGCTTGATCCCTTTTGCACAGATGTTTCCGCCGATGGTTGCAATGTTTCTTATTTGTTCCGTACCAATCGTCTTCATTGCTTCAAGAAGAAATTCAGGTAGCCTTCCTGTTCCCGTCGAAATGATTTTTGAAATTGTAACTGCAGAACCATATTCTATGTATCTTTCGTGCCTGTCTATTGTCATAAGCTCGGGAATTGCACGAATTGATATGGATTTGTCTTTCAGGGTTTCAATGTCGGTTCCAGTACATCCGGAAAGGATCTGAACATCATCAGTGTTCTTAAAATGAAAGAGAACATCTGCAAGTTTTTTTGAAATCAGAACTGTCTTATTTTTTTGCATTTGATCTTCTTCCTTCTCTTGCATGCATTGCGGCAACAGCATACAGGATTCCATTTGTCAGGGAGTTAAAGTCCGTGCAGCAGGAATCAAGGTTCTTAATTGCGGTGTGAATCTGTTCCAAGGTTGGACGGTGATATTTCGTCAGGATTGAATATGCAGTAAATATTTTCCCGCTGTTGCAATATCCGCACATGTGCACTCCTGCCTGTGTGAATCCCGTCATTATATCCTGATAGATGGGATTGTTCTTAAAATGTTCAAGAGTCTCTATGCTGCTGTCCCTGATGATGCCCATTGGAATCTTGCAGCTTGGAACTGATGTGCCGTCCAAAAGCACGGTGCAGTTTCCGCATATTCCTTTTTCACATCCACATTTTACGGAATAAAGCTGTTCCCTTCTTAAAATGTAAAGCAAGGTGTCTGTAGGTTCTGCAGACAAAACGATTTTTTTATCATTCAATGTCAGTGGTATTTTCATTTTCTGTCTGCTCCTTTTCCTGGCCTTCAGTTAAATCCGATTCTGCCTTTTCCTGTTCTTCCTTAAGTTTTCTAAGGAACGCTTTCTGTTCCTTTATCTTCAGGAAGATTGTATCTGTGTTCAATGGAATTGAGTTGATTGTACAGTTCAGAGCCTGAGTCAGAGCCTGTGTAAATGCTGCTGGAATAACCTGATATACAAGTTCCCCGATTTGAGAAGAGTCATTTTCAGACTGGCAGAAGGAAACCTTAACCTGCGGGTATTCGATTCTGTCATCTTCGTACAACCTTTCAAGGGTTCTCTGAACTGCAAGCTTTATGGAAGCAGAAGCAGCCTGGGTATTCAAAATCTTGCCGCCATCTGCAACAATATTGATGCTCCTGATGTGCTCTC
>JAUNCR010000015.1 GCA_030526505.1 Spirochaetales bacterium | reverse complement strand
CGTGACCGATAGTACCAACGTTCATGTGAGGTTTTGTTCTGTTGAACTCTTCCTTAGCCATGATTTTTCTCCTTGCCTTGCAGTTTAAACTGCGGCATATAAAAATTATTTTATGTGTTGCACTTTAAGCCAGAAAATATCGCACCTAAAAGGCAACAATACTTTCGCAATCACACTTTACCAATATTATGAGATGAATAGATTGATAGGACAATTTATATTCACCTGTTTCATCAATTCGAAGCAGTTGTTCCGTATCACCTGTCATCTTCTAGTACTGAAAACCGGTATGATATCGTGAACTTTCATTCACTGGCGTGAAATCCGTCAGAATCTCCGAATCTCAGTTACTTTATAGAAGAAAACTAACAGTTTTCTTCTCTGTATCCGGGTGTAAAAACCTGCGAACTTTTTTCAAGTTGGCTTTACGACTTTTACCAGACAGTTAAAAAACCGTCTGTCTGACTTCTCAAAGAACCCGCTGTGCCCGTGCACAACAAACCCAATTAGGGCGGTATACAGTTGCACATTTATACTATTTATTGAAAATTAAATCAAGTGGTCAAGGTTCTTTTTACACAAATTCTTTGGTGCCTTTTAAAAACAAAAAAGGACACCCAATAGAGTGTCCTTTCGTCAATTCCGGGATAAACCCTGGAACTAGAAGCGGAAGTGTGCAAAAGCCTTGTTTGCTTCTGCCATCTTGTGTGTATCTTCCTTCTTCTTGTATGCAGAACCTGTGTTGTTGAAAGCATCAAAGATTTCAGCAGCAAGTGTTTCTGCCATACCGTGACCATTGCGTGCGCGAGCAGCTGCGATCATCCATCTCATTCCGAGAGCTTCGCGGCGACCTTCGCGGATTTCGATAGGTACCTGGTATGTTGCACCACCAACGCGGCGAGACTTAACTTCCACGCTTGGCTTTACATTATCAAGAGCCTTCAAGAATACTTCGAGAGGATCCTTGTCAGTCTTTGTCTTGAGCTTGTCGAGTGCATCGTAAACAACGCGCTGGCAAACTGCTTTCTTTCCATCGAGCATCATGCGGCAAACAAACTTTGAAATTACCACACTGTTGTATCTTTCATCCGGCATAACTGGACGATTAACTGATTTCTTATGTCTTCCCATAGTTAAACTCCTCTTAAAAATTATGCCTTAGGCTTTTTAGCACCGTACTTAGAGCGAGCGCGCTTGCGTCCGTCTACACCGAGAGTATCTTTTGTACCACGGATGATGTGATAGCGTACACCAGGAAGGTCCTTAACACGTCCACCACGAACGAGAACAACTGAGTGTTCCTGAAGGTTGTGTCCAATACCTGGGATGTAAGCTGTTACTTCAATACCATTGCTCAAGCGAACACGAGCAATCTTACGAAGAGCCGAGTTTGGTTTCTTAGGTGTCATTGTCATAACGCGAGTGCAAACGCCACGCTTCTGTGGGCAAGACTGAAGGGCTGGAGCCTTAGTTCTCTTTGCAGATGACTGACGACCTTTACGAATTAACTGATTAATTGTAGGCATCGCCTATTCTCCTATTTTAATTGGGCAGCACTCCCAAAAATAAAACAAAATAAGTTTGAAAAGTTTAATGAATTCTAAAAATTCATTCAAGGGAATTTCAGGGAATTCATTGTCAAATTCCCTGAAATTCTACGAATTTTACCGTAAATTCCCTTGTTTTATTCTTCGTCAGAAGCAGAATCGATCATTGGCTGATTTGCCTGAGCGATTTCAGCTTCCCTCTGTTCCTGCATGCGCTGTTCAAGGATTTCCTTCATCTTTGCATCAAGGTCTGTTGTTGAATCATCAGAAAGCTTGATGTTGCTGTACTGGCGGATACCACTACCAGCCGGAATTCTATGTCCGATGATAATGTTTTCCTTAAGTCCATGGAGGTTATCTACAGAGCCTGCGATTGCTGCATTTGTAAGAACGCGTGTTGTTTCCTGGAATGAACATGCAGAGATGAATGAATCTGCTGCAAGAGCTGCCTTAGTAATACCCTGGAACATTGGGCGAGCAACAGCTGGTGTACCACCTTCTGCGAGGATGCGTTCGTTTTCTTCGCGGAAAGAATACTTGTCAATCTGCTGTCCGTACCTGAACTTTGTATCGCCGACATTGATAACTTCAACCTTTCTAAGCATCTGGCGGATGATTGTACCGATATGCTTGTCGTTGATGTCTACACCCTGTCCGCGGTAAACGTTCTGGATTTCTTCCATAAGGAATTCCTGGAGCTTGTCTTCACCAAGAACTGTAAGAACATCGTGTGCGTCGATTGAACCGTCACAGATCTTATCTCCTGCCTTGATTTCATCTCCTTCACGAACGAGGAGGCGTCTAACAACAGGAACGAGATGTTCATACTTAACGCCATATTCATCAGTAACGATAACAGTGATCTTACCCTTAACAATCTTACCGAAAGAAACTGTACCTGTGATCTTAGAGATGATTGCAGGTGGGTTCTTCTTTGACTGACGGGCTTCGAAGAGTTCAGAAACACGAGGAAGACCGAGAGTAATATCGTTAGCCTTTGCTGCTTCCTTAGGCATCTTTGCAAGTGTTGTACCTGCTTCTACCTTACCCTTGTCCTTGATGTCGTTGCTCAAGAGAGCTCCAACCGGCATGTTGTAAGAAGCAAATTCGTTACCGTCTTCATCAGTGATGCGGATACGAGGCTGTCTTACATCGATGTGGAGGTCGGAAATGCGGCATTCCCTCATTCCAGTCAACTTGTCTTCCTTAACATTGAGGGTAACGCCTTCAATGATGTCGTCAAAGTGGATGTAACCAGACTGTTCTGCGATGATTGGTTCAGAGTAAAGGTCGAATTCACCGATTTCCTCGTTAGCCTTTGCAACACATTCACCCTTTACGAACTTAGAGTAAACAAGCGAACCGTTGGAAATATCATTCTCCTGTTCACTTCTGCTCAAGAGGTAGATTGTCTTGTCCCTGATGATGATGCGTCCGTCATCAGATGCGAGAACATCCTGTCCCTTGTGCTTGAGGATTGCATTGTTCTTACGGATCTTTCCTTCGTCTGAAACGAGAACTTCGTCACCGGCACTGATTGTGTATGTATTGAAGATCTTTGATGTAAGCATCTTACCCTTACGAGTAAAGAGCCAGTCTCCGTTCTTCTTTTCAACATGTGTACCCTTTACAGATGAAAGGAGTACATCATACTTCATTACGATGTGGTTATCTTTCTGGCTGGCTTCAGCGGCACCACCAGTATGGAATGTACGAAGTGTAAGCTGTGTACCTGGCTGACCGATTGACTGTGCTGCAATTGTACCAACTGCTTCACCGATTTCAACGATCTTGTTGCGTGCAAGGTCCTTACCGTAACACTTAACACAGATACCGTGCTTGCTTTCACAAGTGAGAACTGTGCGGAGCTTAACCTTTTCTACACCGGCTGCATCAATCTTTTCTGCAAGGTGTTCGTCAATGTACTGGTTAACATCACAGATAAGTTCGCCTGTGAATGGGTCGATTACGCGTTCAATTGGGAAGTGTCCGGCAATGCGCTTTGCAAGCGGAACCTTAACTTCGTCACCTTCCTTGATTGCCGAGTAATAGATACCGTTGATTGTACCACAGTCATCTTCATTAACTACAACATCCTGAGCAACGTCAACAAGACGGCGAGTCATGTAACCTGCGTCGGCTGTCTTAAGAGCTGTATCGGAAAGACCCTTACGAGCACCGTTAGATGAGATGAAGTATTCGATAACCGAAAGACCTTCCTTGAAGTTTGCCTGGATTGGAAGTTCGATGATTGCACCATTAGGCTTCTGCATCAAACCACGCATAGCGGCAAGCTGAGAAATCTGCTTTTCGGAACCACGGGCACCAGAGTTAGCCATCATGTAGATAGTGTTGAATCCGTCCTTATCAGACTTCATCTTTTCCATCATCTTTGCAGTAAGATCCTTTGTTGTCTTTTCCCAAACTGCAATTGAGCGGTTGTAGCGTTCATCATCTGTGATGACACCCTTCTGGTTCTGTTCAACGATCTTCTTAACTTCGTCGTTGGCTTCCTTCATCATCTGCTTCTTTTCTTCTGGAACGATGATGTCATCCATTGAAATTGTAGCACCGTAGAATGTAGCGTTCTTGTAACCTGTTGCCTTAACAGCATCAAGCATCTGAACTGTGAGCCATGCGCGGTCGATTCCATAGAGGCTTGGGAGAAGCTTTCTGAGCTTGCTTTCTTCCATTGGAATCTCTCTATTGAAGATCTTGTTGATTGCGGCAACTGTTTCTGCATCTGCCATAACCTTGTCGAGAGTTTCAGCATCCATTGATGTTACGCCGAACTTTTCTTCGATGAGGGCTCTGATGCGCTTATCAGAAGTCTGTTCGTTATGGTAAACGCGTTCGATCATTGCCTTGATGCCCTTGTCGCCGAGACCACTGTCAGCAGTAATCTTCTTCTTAGGGTCAATAACCTGATCGTTCATGAAGTCAACTTCTTCTGGCATAGCTTCGTTGAAAGCCATACGGCCAGCTGAAGTAAGGAGGTATTCTGATTCAGGGTTTTCGTCGAACTGAACACACTTGTTGAGGATGTTCTTGTGGATCTTGATTCTAGCCTGCCAGTCGATTGCACCAGAAGATGCAGCGAGGCGAACTTCATCAGCTGAAGAGAAGAACTTTCCAGTCCCCTTAGCATTTGGCTTGATTGAAGTCATGTAGTAGATACCAAGAACCATGTCCTGAGATGGAGCAACGATTGTACTTCCGTTTGCCGGGTCAAGAAGGTTGCGTGCAGAGAGCATCAAAGTCCAGCATTCCATCTGTGCAGCCTGTGTAAGAGGTACATGGATGGCCATCTGGTCTCCATCGAAGTCCGCATTGAAAGCCTTACATGCCAGTGGGTGAAGTTTAAGAGCCTTTCCTGGAACAAGAACAGGTTCGAATGCCTGGATACCAAGACGGTGAAGTGTAGGAGCACGGTTAAGCATAACTGGGTGTTCGCGTACAACTTCGTCAAGGATGTTGAATACTGCTTCGTCTTCGCTTTCTACGAGGGATCTTGCCCTCTTGATGTTGCCACAGATACCGTTCTGAGTAAGCTTCCTCATGATGAATGGCTTGAAGAGTTCAAGAGCCATCTTTTCTGGGAGACCACACTGCCAGAGCTTGAGTTCTGGACCAACAACGATAACGGAACGGCCTGAGTAGTCTACGCGCTTACCGAGAAGGTTCTGACGGAAACGACCCTGCTTACCCTTGAGCATGTCAGAAATGGACTTAAGTGGGCGGTTTGCAGCTCCCTTAAGAACACGCTGCTTGCGCTTTGAGTTGTCGAACAATGAGTCAACAGCTTCCTGAAGCATGCGCTTTTCGTTGCGGATGATGATATCCGGTGCAGAAAGAGTCTGAAGCTTTCTAAGGCGGTTGTTGCGGTTGATAACGCGGCGATAGAGGTCGTTAAGGTCAGATGTGGCAAAACGGCCGCCATCAAGCTGAACCATTGGACGAAGATCAGGCGGAATTACTGGAATTACATCGAGGATCATCCAAGATGGCTTGTTTTCCGAATTGCGGAAGTTTTCGATGATTTCGATTCTCTTGAGAAGACGACTGTCGCTCTTTGAACCCTTTTCAATCATCTTTGCACGGAGTTCAGCAGCGATTTCATCGAGGTTGAGGTTTTCAAGCAATGTCTTGATTGCTTCAGCACCCATACCTGCTGTGAAAGAACCACCGAAGCGTTCTTCTGCAGCCTGGTATTCTTCTTCTGTGAGAAGCTGATTTTTCTTAAGGTCTGTATCACCTGGTTCAATTACGATGTACTTTTCGTAATAGAGAATTGAACGCAATGAAGCTACAGGGAGATCAAGGAGAAGACCCATGCGGCTTGGAACTGCATGATAGTACCAGATGTGGCTTACTGGAGCAGCAAGTTCAATGTGTCCTGTGCGTTCGCGGCGAACCTTGAAGTGTGTAACTTCAACGCCACAGCGGTCACATACTACGCCCTTATAGCGGATAGACTTGAACTTACCACAGTAACATTCCCATTCCTTTGTAGTACCGAAAATCTTTTCGCAGAAAAGACCTTCTCTCTCTGGACGGAGGGTACGGTAATTGATTGTCTCAGGCTTCTTTACTTCGCCATAAGACCACTGACGAATGGTTTCTGGTGAAGCAAGTGTAATTTTAAGGCTTGAAAAATCCTGAATATCACGCATTTTCATTCTCCTCCTTATCAAATCCAGAGCCTACCTTGTCGATAAGTTCCTGGTCGCGTTCTGTGAGAGCAATCTGCTTGCCCTTGTCGTCGTAAATTGTAAAGTTCAATGCAAGACCACGGAGTTCCTGAACCATAACATTGAATGATTCTGGTACACCGATTGGTGCAGCAGGTTCACCCTTAACGATTGATTCGTAAATCTTTGAACGACCGTTCATGTCATCGGACTTGATTGTCATCATTTCCTGAAGTGTGTTTGATGCACCGTAAGCTTCGAGAGCCCAAACTTCCATTTCTCCAAGACGCTGACCACCGAACTGAGCCTTACCACCAAGTGGCTGCTGAGTAACGAGTGAGTAAGGTCCTGTTGAACGGGCATGCATCTTATCATCAACAAGGTGATGGAGCTTCATGAAGTATGTACATCCAACGAAAATTGGGTTAAGGAATGGTTCACCTGTGAAACCGTCGTGAACAATCTGCTTACAGTCTGGAGAAAGTCCAGCCTGAACAAGCTTTTCAGCGATCTGTTCCTGGCTTGGTGTCTGGAATGCTGGTGATGAGTACCATTCGTCAAGGAAGTGTCCTGCAATACCAAGTTCGTTTTCCATAACCTGACCGATGTTCATACGAGATGGAACACCAAGTGGGTTAAGACAGATGTCGAGTGGAGTACCGTCTTCAAGGTATGGCATGTCTTCAATAGGGAGAATGCGTGCAACAACACCCTTGTTTCCGTGACGTCCGGCCATCTTATCACCGACAACAAGCTTACGCTTTTCTGCGATGATAACCTTTACCTTTTCGTTAACACCAGGCTGAAGTTCATCACCTTCATCTCTCTTAAGGCGCTGGATATCGATTACGACACCCTGGCTTCCGTGTGGGAGTTTGAGAGAAGAATCGCGCACTTCCTTAGCCTTTTCACCGAAGATCGAGTTGAGGAGCTTGAATTCTGGTGTTGTTTCTGTTTCGCTCTTTGGAGTTACCTTGCCAACAAGGATGTCTCCTGAACGAACCTTTGCACCAATGCGAATAATACCTTCGTTGTCAAGGTTATCGAGATCCTTAACTGAAGTGTTTGGAATATCGCGTGTAATGCGCTCTGGACCAAGCTTTGTTTCGCGGATTTCAACTTCGTGTTCATGGATATGCATAGAAGTATACATATCTTCCCTTACTACGCGCTGTGAAATGAGAACAGCGTCTTCGTAGTTGTAACCGTTCCAAGGTACGAAACCAACGAGGAGGTTGCGACCAAGTGCAAGTTCTCCGTTGAATGTTGCTGGACCGTCGGCAAGGACTGTTCCTGCTTCTACCTTTTCACCAACCTGTACTACAGGGCGCTGGTGGTTACATGTATCAGAGTTGTTCTTCTGGTACTTGAGGAGAGAATATTCGTCGATCTGTCCCCTTACACCTTCTGGCTTAACCTTGATGAGGTCTGATTCTACCCAAACAACTTCACCGGCCCTCTTAGCCTTAACAAGAACACCTGAGTCATAGGCTGTCTTGCGTTCCATACCAGTACCAACATGAGGTGGCTCTGGGAACAAGAGAGGAACTGCCTGGCGCTGCATGTTACAACCCATGAGCGCACGGTTAGCATCGTCGTGTTCAAGGAATGGAACAAGGGATGCTGAAACAGAGATAACCTGACGAGGAGAAACATCCATGTACTGGATGTCCTTTGGAGAGCGGTTTGTATAGTCACCGCGGCGGCGTGAAGAAACCAGGTCTGTTGGGAACGAACCGTCCTTCTTCATACCTTCTGTTACCTGTCCGATGTAGTACTTGTCTTCATCATCTGGATCAAGGAATTCAACTTCGTCTGTAGCCTTTCCGTTTACAACCTTGCGGTATGGTTCTTCAAGGAATCCGTAGTCGTTAACTCTTGTGAAAATAGAAAGGGAAACGATCAAACCGATGTTTGGTCCTTCCGGAGTTTCGATAGGGCACATGCGTCCATAGTGTGTGTAGTGAACGTCACGAACTTCGAAACCTGCGCGTTCGCGTGAAAGACCACCTGGACCGAGGGCTGACATACGGCGCTTGTGTGTAAGTTCAGCAAGTGGGTTACACTGATCCATGAACTGAGAAAGCTGGCTTGATGCATAGAAGTCGCGGATAGCAGACTGCAAAGGCTTCATTGAAATGAGATCCTGAGGTCTCAATGTGTCAATTTCCTTGCTTCCGTTCATGCGTTCCTTAGCGATGCGTTCCATGCGAGAGAATGCAGCCTTGAATGAAGTTGTAAGAAGTTCGCCTACAGAACGAACGCGACGGCGACCAAGGTGATCGATATCGTCTGTGTCTTCTGCACGGATGTAAACTTCTACAAGGTGCTTCATTGTATGGATGATGTCTTCCCTTGTGAGTGTAAGGTCTTCTACAGGATTTTCGTATCCAAACTTCTTGTTGAGCTTGTAGCGACCTACACGGCCGAGATCATAGCGGCGTGGGTTGAAGAACATTGTTGTAAGATCGCGTTCTGCCTGTTCGATTGTAATTGGTTCGCCAGGCTGGATAACCGAGTAAACCTTAGAAATGCATTCTTCCTTAGTTGGTTCTTCTGGAGTTTCGCAACCGTCCTTAGAGAATGTGATTTCTTCCTTGTCGAAACAGTTAACGATCATTTCACTGTCGAGAGAAAGGTTCTTGTCGTCCTTGTTCTTCTTTGTTGAGAACTTGATGACATTGATTTCCTTGATGTTGTTTGCAACAAGGGCGTCAAGGTCATGCGGATGAAGTTTGTCACCTGCACGGAAGAGCTTCTTTTCTTCGCCAGATTCTTCGTCCTTGATGTATATGTTCTTTCCGAGAACTTTACCTGAAAGTTCTTCGCGCTTTTCTGCATCAGAAGGAATCTTGATGTCTTCTGTCACATAGAAGCAGTTGATGATGTCTTCACGAGTTGTATATCCGAGAGCGCGGAGGAAAATTGTACCCAAGATTTTCTTCTTGCGGTCAATCTTTGCGAAAATGAGTTCTTTCTTCTGGTCAATTTCGAATTCAAGCCATGATCCGCGGTAAGGAATGATGCGGCTTGAGAGTACACCCTTTTCATTCTGGAAGATAACTCCAGGCGAGCGGTGAATCTGAGAAACAACTACGCGTTCAGCACCGTTGATGATGAATGTACCACGGTCTGTCATGAGAGGAATGTCACCCATGAAAACTTCTCTTTCAAAGAGAGCGCCTGTTTCCTTGAAATTGAGTCTGAGGCAAGCCTTGAGGCCTACTGTGTAAGAAGCACCCTTCTTCTTGCAGTCCAATTCAGAATACTTTGGGTTCTTGAAGTCGATTGTGTAATGGTCGAATTCAATTGATGTGTTTCCATCTGGGCTTTCAATTGGGAAAGTAGAAGTGAAAACTTCCTGAAGACCCTGGTTCAAGAGAGGTTCACCCTTTTCCATTCTTTCACGCTGGATGAAGTATTCGTAAGATGAAAGCTGGATGTCAATAAGATTAGGCAATTCCATGAAGTCCTGGATGTCTTTGCCTAAGTAAGTACGGTTGATTGTTTTGCTTTTTGCAAACATTAACGATCCCCTAACAAATTGAAGGACGGTACAGATGAACCGCTACAAGCAAAAACTTCGCTCAGCACGAGATCAAATGTCCTTGCAGGAAACCTTCTGTTCCTGATAAATGCCGTTTTATACGACAAAAGCTTCAGGGCAATTTTGCTTACCCTGAAGCCGAAATTACATAAAATTATGTAAGGTTTGGGCAAGCAAATCACTGGAATTGCCCGCCCGTAGAAAAGCAAGTTAACGAATTAACTTATTTCTTTGAAGCTGTACCACCAGCTGCAGCGATGTCTGCGATCATCTTGTCTGCATCTGCCTTTGATACATTTTCCTTGAGAACAGCTGGAGCACCTTCAACGAGTGCCTTTGCTTCACCAAGTCCGAGACCTGTGATTGCGCGAACAGCCTTGATAACATCAATCTTCTTGTCTCCGAATGATTCAAGAGTAACTGTGAATTCAGACTGTTCTTCTGCTGCTGCTCCACCTGCTGCTGGACCTGCTGCTGCAACAGCTACTGCTGCTGTAACACCAAACTTTTCTTCCATTGCCTTTACGAGGTCAGCTGCCTGCTGAACTGTCATTGCTGCGATTGCTTCGAGAATTTCGTCATTTGAAAGTGCCATAATTGTCTTCCTTTTGCCGTCTTTGCGGCTTTTTGTTTTGTTGCGGTGGATATCCCTACGGATTCGCATTCCCGCATACAGTTTATTTCCTGCAGATAGTAATCAGCACATAGAAGCCTAACTGCAGTTTTTCAGAACGGAAAATCCGGTCCTGAAAATGTGTTGTTTTAGCGGCCGATTATTCAGCTGCTGGTGCTGGAGCTGCTGCTGCAGGTCCTTCCTTTTCAAGCTTCTCAGCGTATGCCTGCAATGTAGCTGCGAGTTTCTGAGCAGGTCCATTGATAGCAGACATGAGCATAGCGATAAGCTGCTTCTTTCCAGGGAGCTTAGAAAGAGCTTCGATCTTTGCAGCATCGTATACTTCGTTTTCAACCCATGCACCCTTTACTACGAGTGATGGAGCTTCCTTAATGAAGTCAAAGAGGATCTTTGCAGATTCGTTTGCTTCATCCTTTACCATGGCGATAGCTGTAGGTCCTGAAAGGAACTGTGCTACATCGTCATTGTTCATTTCGCTGAATGCTACGCGTGCAAAGTTATTCTTGATAACCTTGATTGTTGCATCCTTTTCGCGAAGTGACTTACGGAGCTTTGTGATCTGTTCAACTGTAAGTCCGCGGTATTCAACAAAGATGAAGTCCTTGTATTCGCCAAGTACCTTCTTTGCTTCTTCAATAGCAGCTGTCTTAGCTGGCTGTGTCTTACCCATGATAGCCATTATTCTGCCTCCTTGAAGTCGATCCATACGCCAGGACCCATTGATGAACTGATTGATACTGAGCGGATAAATCCAACCTTAGCATCAGCAGGCTTCTTCTTCTGAAGTTCAGAAAGGAATGTGTCAACGTTTTCTGATGTCTTTGCAGCATCCATTGATACCTTTCCTACTGGAATGTGTACAACACCTGTCTTGTCAGCGCGGAATTCTGTACGTCCCTTCTTGAGTTCTGCAACAGCACCTGCGATGTCTGGTGTAACTGTACCTGTCTTTGGGTTTGGCATGAGACCCTTGCGGCCGAGAACCATACCGAGACGTCCAACGTCCTTCATCATGTCAGGTGTAGCAACTGCAACGTCGAAGTCGAGCCAACCACCCTTAACCTTCTCAAGGTATTCTGGACCAGCGTATGTAGCACCTGCATCAAGAGCTTCCTTTGCACGTTCTTCCTTACAGAATACGAGAACGCGCTTTTCAGCTGTGAACTGGTGTGGGAACACGAGAGTATCGCGTACTGTCTGGTTCTTTTCGAGCTTGAGAGTTACTGAAAGTTCAACTGTTTCGTCGAACTTAACGTAGTGAAGATCCTTTACAAGCTGGCAAGCTGCTGGAACATCATAAGCCTTAGATGGATCATACTTCTTCAATGAATCCATGTATTTCTTTCCGTGTTTCATTTTAAGCCTCCACCTCTACACCCATACTGCGTGCAGTACCGGCGATGATTTTCTTTGCTGCTTCAAGATCTGTTGCGTTAAGATCAGGCAACTTCTGCTTTGCAATTTCTTCAACAGCCTGAGCAGAAATCTTTCCAACCTTGTCGCGGAGAGGATTTCCAGCACCCTTCTGAATGCCTGCTGCCTTCTTGATGAGAACAGCTGCTGGAGGTGTCTTGAGAATGAAAGTGAACGATTTATCCTGATAAACAGTGATAACAACTGGGATGATGAGTCCCTTTTCCATGTTCTTAGTACGATCATTGAATTCCTGTACGAATTTTGGTGCAGGAACACCGTGAGGTCCAAGAGCAGGGCCGATTGGAGGTGCAGGAGTAGCAGCGCCTGCTGGGCACTGTAACTTGATGTAAGTCTGTACCTTTTTTGTAGCCATAATATAGCTCCTTAAGAATTGGTGTGAATTCCCTCCCGTGCGAGAGAGATTCTAGCGAAGCACCTTTGTCCAACGGACTTGTACTTCTCCCAAATATTAAGAAAAAGATGAAAAACCTGGCGGTCAATCATCAATTACTTATCAAATATCAGGACACAGGAAGTGTCGTATATCTCGTCTATAGACGACAAAAGCCCGCATCAAGGCGAGCTTAAGTTAATTTAGATTTTTTCTACCTGGAGAACATCAACTTCTACAGGAGTTACACGGCCGAAGATCTGAACGCTTACGCGAAGCTTGTTCTTTTCTGCCATGACTTCTTCAACAGAACCGCTGAATGTAGCGAAAGGTCCTTCCGTAATCTTAACCTTGTCGCCAACTTCATAAGACTGCTTGATCTTAACCGTCTTATCGCCCTTAAGTTCACCTGCAGCCTGAAGCATTCTCTTTGCCTCTTCTGCTGAAATTGGGCGAGGCCTTTCTGAAGGACTTGTACCAACGAACCCTGTTACTCCCTGAACACGTCTGATCTGAGAGCAAGTGTCCTTCCAGCCGATCTGAGGAAGGTCCATTTCCACCATGATATAACCTGGAAGAAGAAGGCTGTTCTTTGTGTACTTCTTATTGTTACGAACTTCAGTAATTTCTTCTGTTGGAACCTTAACCTGGATAAGAACTGAGGAATCGATTTTGTTTTCTGCAATCATTTCTGACAGAGTACGATTGATTTTCTGCTCGTAGCCTGAAAAGACATGAACGATATACCAGTTTCTTGCCATAAGTTTTTCCTTATTAACGGGTTAATGGTTTAGATTAGAATACCAAGAAAAGACCCTTTGTAAAGAGCCAGTCAAGAAGACCAAGAATCACTGCTACAACAATTGTAGAGATGAAAACTACTTTTGTTGAAGAAAGCACATCTGTGCGTGTAGGCCATGTAACCTTTCTAAGTTCACCTGCGCATTCTTTTACAAACTGAATAAACTTCTTCATCTTCATCCTCTTATGAAAAATATAACAGGCCAGGCAGGACTCGAACCCGCGACAACCGGTTTTGGAGACCGGGACTCTACCAACTGAGCTACTGACCTAAATTAATTTATATGAATATAAATTAGCTTCGTTTTAGCTGGCTGAATAATTATTTAGCCTTTGTTTCCTTGTGAAGGATAGACTTGCGGCAGAATGGACAGTACTTGTTCTTTTCAAGCTTACCTGTGATATTCTTGCGGTTCTTGTATGTTGTGTAGTTCTTGCGCTTGCATTCTGTGCACTGCAAAGCGATGATTTCAACAGCAGTCTTTTTCTTGCTTCCCATTTTATTAACTCCTCAAAGTTCTTTATCTCATAGCTCCCAAGCGGAATCGGACCGCTGACCTCATCGTTACCAACGATGTGCTCTACCGACTGAGCTATAAGAGCAGAAACGGGCACCCAATAAGCCCGTAAAATATGAATGTGTTTGTGAAATATATATTAACAGAATAATTAAGTCAATAAGAATTCCGTGAATTCAACAGAAATTCCAAAAATTCATCGCGAATTCAGGCAAATTTCCGCGAATCCTGCCGCAAGTCCTACTGCTCGTTCTGAAGCACCGTGCTGTGAGGGGCAACAGACTTTGTTATCCAGGTGTTTCCGCCCACCACACTGCCTTCGCCGATGACGGTCGAACCGCCAAGGATGGTTGCGTTTGCATATATGGTCACATTGTCTTCAATAGTAGGATGGCGCTTCTTGTTCATCAGCTCCTTCTTTACGCTGAGGGCACCAAGGGTAACGCCCTGGTAAATCTTAACATTGTTGCCGATCACGCAGCTTTCGCCGATTACTACACCGGTTCCGTGATCGATGAAGAAGCTTTCACCAATGGTTGCGCCAGGGTTTATGTCGATTCCAGTGCGGCTGTGGGCATATTCGCTCATGATGCGCGGAACAACAGGAATACCGCTGCGGCAGAGGAAATTTGCAAGGCGGTAGACGGTTATGGCTTCAAGTCCAGGATAAGAAACGATGACTTCTTCGTTTGACTTGGCGGCAGGATCACCGGCATTGGCTGCCTGAACATCAAGGGCAATCTTCCTGCGGATTTCAGGGATTTCCTCTATGAGCGCAATGGCTGCATTTTCAGCCAGGTTATAGCAGTGGGACTGTTCCACCTTGGTATCCTGAATCACAAAGGAGAGCGCCTTTTTGATTTCCCTCGTGAGCATTGAAAGTATGCGGTTTACGCGTTCACCGGTGACATAGCGGAGGGTTGCGGAATCAAGGTCTTCGGCAGTCCTGTAGCCAGGGAAAATCAAATACTGAAGGTCATGGAGAACCGAAATGACATTTTCCCTGTTTGGAAAGCTTCTTGATTCTTCAAGGTTTATTCCGCCGTACTTTTCATAGGAATCCAGGATCCCCTGAACGGCACTGTCGATGGTGTTTTTCATGCTTTGCCCCTTTTTTACAAATGACAAATCAAATATAGCAAATATGTTAAGAAAAAAAAATAGCAGCACCAGAAAATCCGGTGCTGCTATTGTCCGATTGCTCGGACATCGGAGAGAGTTTATCAGCTTTTTATAAGCCGACTACAATATAATTCCGACGCCCTTTTAAGTCAATACTATTTTAAGAAAATCTTCACACTTTTTTAACAGTTATGATAATTTTCTGTTATATTTAATGATGGAACAAGCGGATTCCGTTGAAGCACATTGTCATGTTGTACTTGTTTGCACATTCGATGACATTGTCGTCGCGAACTGATCCGCCTGGCTGTGCAATAACCTTTACGCCGCTGCGGTGTGCGCGTTCAATGTTGTCTCCGAATGGGAAGAATGCGTCCGAACCGAGGGCAACATCTGTATTCTTTGCAATCCATGCCTTGCGTTCTTCACGAGTAAATACTGCTGGCTTTGTATTGAAGAAGTTCTGCCAGATGCCGTCTGCAAGAACATCATCGTAGTCGTCGCTTGTGTAAACATCGATTGTATTGTCGCGGTCTGCACGCTTGATGTCTGCCTTGAAGTCAAGACCGAGAACCTGTGGAGCCTGACGGAGCCACCACTTGTCTGCCTTGTCTCCCGCAAGACGGGTACAATGGATGCGTGACTGCTGGCCTGCACCGATACCGATAGCCTGACCGTCCTTTACATAGCATACAGAGTTTGACTGTGTGTACTTGAGAACGATGAGGGCGATGATGAGGTTGTCCTTTTCTTCTTTTGTAAGAGCCTTGTTTTCTGTAACGATGTTTGAAAGGGCATTTTCGTCAAGCTTGATGAAGTTGTGGCCCTGTTCGAAAGTTACGCCGAAAACCTGCTTCTTTTCTGTTGCTGCAGGAACATAGTTTGGGTCAATCTTGAGGACGCAGTATCCGCCCTTCTTCTTTGCCTTGAGGATTTCAAGGGCATCATCATCGTAATCTGGAGCAATGATTCCGTCCGAAACTTCCTTCTTGATGAGGAGGGCTGTTGCCTTATCGCACTTGTCTGAAAGGGAAATGAAATCACCGAAAGATGACATGCGGTCTGCACCGCGGGCACGGGCATAGGCACATGCGAGAGGTGTAAGCTCTACATCATCAGTATAGTAAATCTGCTTGAGGGTATCGCTCAATGGACGACCGATTGCAGCACCTGCAGGAGAGACATGCTTGAATGATGTTGCTGCAGGCATTCCTGTTGCTTCCTTAAGTTCCTTTACGAGCTGCCATCCGTTGAGGGCATCAAGAAGGTTGATAAAACCAGGCCTTCCGTTCAAAACTGTAACTGGAAGTTCACCTTCTTCCATGAAAACGCGAGCTGGCTTCTGGTTTGGGTTGCAGCCATACTTCAATTCCATTTCATTCATAGCTAAATATCTCCATGCGATGTTAGATTATGTCCATAAAATACAGAAAAATCAGGTAATTTTCAATTTATACGGGGAAAAAACTAAAGAAAATCGTGCGTTATGCCGAAAAATTTAACAGAAACTCTAATTTCTTTATATACAATGCTTGTTTGACACAATATTTGAATTATATTATTCTTTATAGTAGTATTTAAAGTGTATAATCCGGGAGTGTTTCCGGAGCGGAGATATTTATGAATAACAACGATTTGGTTCCAGGCTTCAACGACGAAAAAGACGACAGCCTTAAGATTTCTCTTGAAAAAATTGATGGAATTGATAACGCAGTTTTAGTAATTCTCAACGGATACATCGACACATACAATTCTGTTTATTTCCAGAAGCAGGTTAACAAGATTGTTGGTGCTGGGCTTGTGAACATCATCTTCAACTGCTCGAACCTTAACTATGTTTCATCAACAGGTATCGGTTCCTTCACCGCTTTCCTCAAGCTTGTAAAGCCAAAGAACGGGGACATCGTTCTCCTTAACATCCAGCCAAAAGTATATGAAGTATTCCAGCTCCTTGGTTTCAGCCAGTTCTTCAACATCAAGGAAACAATCGAGGATGCAATCCTTCACTTCAAGCAGGACAATACACCGGGAACAACTTCAGTATTCCCTAAGGTTTTCAGCTGCCCTGTTTGCTCAAGAAAACTCAAGGCATCAAGGAACGGAAGATTCAAGTGCTCTGACTGTAAGGCAATCCTTGCAATCGACACAAGCGGAAATGTTTTCCTCGGCTAATTCAGGAAAAACATTGGATAAAGCGTCCTTCTTTTTAGGGCGCTTTTTTTATTTGCATAAATGCGGTTCCATGCGGGAGCTGCTTTTATATTTTTTTAAGGACAACATATGAATCTGGATAACATTGTAATTGTTTTGGACAGGCCTGAAGAGCCCCGCAACATTGGCGCCGTATGCCGTGCCATGGCAAACAGCAACATCCACACCCTCAGAATCGTAGGAAAAAAAGAAGAAATAGATGTGGAAAAGGTGCACATCCTTGCAATCCACGCAGCATACCTTTTTGACAAGGCAGAATTCTATTCTTCGATTACGGAAGCAACTGCAGACTGCGTGTGCGCAGCGGGAACAACAAGGCGAAGGGGAAAGAAAAGGGGGAAACTACTGCTTCCTGAAGAATTCGCCGCTACCGCAGACAAGATAACTACGGGAAAGAAAAACGACCAGGGCGGAAAAGTAGCCGTTGTTTTCGGGAACGAAAGGACCGGCCTTGACGACAACGAAATCCTTGAATGCACCATGGGTGTCACCATCCCTTCGAGCGACGAATTCGGCTCAATGAACCTTAGCCACGCAGTTCAGATCATGTGCTACACGCTTTTCCGCCATGACGGCAAAGGCAAGACCGGATATGTTCCAATCGACAGGAAAAGGCTCAAGGAAACCGTCACGACAATCAGCGACAACCTCCAGAAAATCGGCTTTTTCAAGGTTACGGGAAGAAGCGACATGGAGCATTTCTGGCGCGACATCCTTTCCAGGGCAGCCCTCAGCGAAGGCGAGGCCCAATACCTTGAGAAAGTGTTCAACAAGACTTCCGGACTTGCCCAGAAAAACTCTTCCGCTACAGAATAAGGTCCCTGGCGCAAAGGATTTTTTCATCGGCCAGGACGGCGGACCTTTCTATGCAGAATTTCAGCTGCCTTATGTTGCCCGCCCAATCCTGGGATTCAAGGAAAGCAAGGGCATCCTTTGAAAGACTTACGCCACAGGCATCTGCAAATTCCACGGCCAGAGGAACAATCTCGTCGCGCCGTTCCCTAAGGGGCGGTATTTCCACAATGAATTTTGCAAGCCTCCAATAAAGCTGCTTTTTGAAAGTATGCTCCCTTGTCCTTGCAAGAAGATCTGCATCCGTTGCAAACACCATCCTGCACCGCACGTGGATTTCCCTTGTGCTTCCTACGCGGCAGAATTTCCCCGTATCAAGAACGCCAAGAAGCTTCGCCTGATTTTCCAGGGACAGTTCCCCTATTTCGTCAATGAAAAGGGTTCCGTCACCTGCCAGCTCAAAAAGCCCCTTTCTGTCTGTGGCATCGGTATAGGCCCCCTTCACGCAGCCAAAAAGTTCGCTTTCAATGAGAGACGGATTCAGTTCCGCAATGTTTCTCCTTACAAAAGCCCTTCCCTTTCTTGAAGAGCGAAGGTGAATCATTTCCGCCATATGGCTTTTGCCGGAGCCGCTTTCACCCAACAGAAGAACCGGTTCCTCATGGGCTGCAAATCTTTCCAGAAGCTGGACATAGGTCTTCCTGTCAGTGGTACCGAAAGGAACGGGCGGTGATTCAACCAGGAAAACCTGTTCGTCCGGCGGATCGGAACAAAGATAATCCACTTCCAGAGGCAACGGTTCAGAAATCGAATCAACGGTAAAAAAAGGGCAGTCGAAATTATCCGCAACAAAATCGCGTATTTCGTGAGGGGAAAAAGAATCAAGGGAGCTTGTATCAAGGATGACGCAAAAGATGGACAGGACTTCAGTTAAGAGAAGGACTTTTTTATAATCCTTTATTTTGGAATGAAGAACCACACATTGACCTGAGAGTTTTCTTGAACAATACCAATACAACTCCCGGCTGTCAGAAATGAGTAGAAGCTTTCTTTTCACTAACTTTTTTTATCAGTCTTCCTTTTTAAAAAGACGGTTCCAGACAAGGGAAATTATATACCAGCTGTATGGGAAAAGCAAAAATATCTTGAGGGGGTTCCTTACGACCTCTCCCCAGATTTCATGTCCCTTTTCGAAGGTCTTTGGATTCACCCTTTTGATTCTGCGTCCAAAGATTCCTACGGCATCGCGGTAATACATGAAGATGCTGGTGTTGAATTTGTCGCGGTTGTAGTATGGCCAAAGCTCCCTGTTCTTAACGCCTTCGCTAAGGAGGACAAGGGATGGACTTGATTTCCTGATGGCCTCGATGATTCCTTCTTCCGCCTGAACCTTGTAATAGCCTACATAGCGGCCTACGACACTTAGGGTCTTGAAGGTTTTCTTTACATTCTTTTCCGCCTCTACAAGAGCCTTTTTTCTTCCGCCAAAAAGGTAGAAAGACTTGTAGCGGTTTTCAAGGAAGCCAAGGATGCTGATTGTTGCGTCAAATGGATTGTAGCGGACAGGAACGGACTTCTTGAGGAACCTTGCACCCTTTAGGATGCTTTTGGAAACAGGAAGGATTAAATCTGCATTCCTAACGCATTCGGCATATTCGTTTTTTCCGCGGGCCTTGAGGAGATCCCAGATGGAAAGGAAAATGATTTGCGATGGACTTCCCTTTTCCATAAGTTCAAGGATTTTTTCTTCAAGTTCCGATTTCTGGCATACATCAACAGGTACGCCAAGTATGTTTATGCGCTGAACAGCCATTTTATTCTCCCAATGAATCCATTTCTGTCTGAACCGCAGCAATTCCGTAAAGGGCCGCAGTCTCACAGCGAAGTATGTTTGTCTTTATATGAACGGCATAAAAGCCAGATTCCTTTAGCAGGTCGATTTCTTCAGGGGAAATGCCGCCTTCCGCACCGACAGCAAGAAGTATTTTCCTTGCCCCGCAAAGGGTACCGGAAAGTTCCTTTATGGAAACAGTATCATCGGAACGCTCGTAAAGGACAACCCCCGCCCTTTCTTCCCCAAGGGATTCTGCAAGGCGGCAGGCTTCTTCCACAGTCACGCATCCAAGGATTTCAGTTTCCACAGGGGAACCGCTCTGCTCCCTGGCTTCCGTAATAATGCGCTGCCATCGGTCGTCATTGCCGCCGGATTTTTTTCTTGCAGATTCAATGTTTCCCTTCTGGCAGAAAGTTCCTGCAACGGGAACAATCTTTGCAACCCCGCACTCAACTGCCTGACGGATGATCAGGTCCATTTTGGGAGGCTTTGCGACAAACTGAAAAAGCCAGAGCTCGTATGGGAAAAGATCCTTTGCAGCAGCCCTTGCGTGAACACCAAAGGCGGCGTCGGAAACTTCTTCTCCGGCAACCTGCATGGTTATTTTTTTTGCTGTGCGGTCGATTTTTGCAATGGTCATGGGCTGAAGGGTTCCACCAGGAAGGCGAACATCAACCATGTCCCCTTCCTCGACCCTGAGAACTGAACTCAAATAGCGGAATTTTTTCCCTTCAACATAGAGGCAGCCTTTTTCAAGGCCGCTGTCTGCTACAAACTGCCTCATTCTTCTTTTTTGGCAGCTTCATCCTCTGCAAGCTGGTCCTTGAGGGTTTTGGTATCCTTCATGAGGGTGGCAAATTTTCCGTCCTTTATAACCTTGATTGCAGCATTGAGCTGAATGTCATAATCAAGGTCGTAAAGAAGGGCTGTCTTTGTCCTGTATACTTCATTGCGGATGATTTTCCTTATGAAGGATTCTTCCATGTTGTAGGTTTTCTTAAGCTGCTTTGCATAGGAAGCAATCTGTGCTTCAGTCATGTCCGGATGGGCTTCTACATAGGTCGGAATCACATTGTCCTTTTCGATGCGCTCCCATTCCTTCCTCTGGTCTTCGCTGAATTCAGGGTAAAGCACTTCAAGGTCAGGCCTGATGCCGCGCTTGTCGATGTTCACATCAAGTGGAGAATAATAGCGGGCAACGGTGATCTTGAATCCGTCCTTGTTGACGAGTCCGCTTGGAACCTGAACGCTGCCCTTGCCGAAGCTCTTTTCACCGACAAGATAGGCAGTGCGGGTATCCTTGAGGGCCCCGGAAAGAATCTCGCTTGCACTTGCAGTAGCCCTGTTGATGAGGACAACCACAGGAATATCCTTCACGACGGTCTTTTTTGCGTTTGCGTGGTAAACGGCATTCTCATAGGCAATCCTGCTCTTTGTCTGAACGATGATTCCGCTGTCAATAAACTTGTCTGCAATTTCTACGGCAGAAGAAAGGAGTCCGCCGCCGTTGTTCCTAAGGTCCACGATGATTCCCGCCAGTTTCTTTTCACCCTTGAAGGAATCGATGGCTTCCTGAACATGGCCTGCAGTGTTTGTAGAGAATTCAGAAATCCTTATGTAGCCGATATTATTGATCATGCCGAACTTAACGGTCGGATTTTCAATGAGGGCACGGACAAGGACACGGTCGAATTCAACTGTCTTGCGCCTGATGGTGACAGTTACGCTTTCGCCGATGGTTCCGCGGAGCATTCCAAGAACTTCGTCCATTGTGATTGTGCTTGTGTCAACGCCGTTGATTGCAATGATGAAGTCTCCAGGCTGAATGCCGGCACGGGCACCAGGAGTATCATCTATAGGCTGAACAACCTCTACATAGGCAGGCTTGTCCTTTGTTGTTGTGGAAGGCTTTGTAATCGAAAGTCCAACGCCGCCGAAACTTCCCTGTGTCGTATCGGAGATGTTCCTCCATTCAGACTTGTCCATGTAAACCGAGTATGGATCATCCAGAGCCTGAAGCATTCCGCGGAGGGCCCCTTCATAAAGAATCTGCGGATCCACATCTTCAACATAGTTCTGCTGAATGAAGTAATACAGCTGGTTTATTATCTTAAGGTATTCCCTGTCCTTGTTCTTGTCTGCCGTTGCCGACTGCGACTGGGCAAAGCACTGGGATGCGAATATTGAAAGAATGATTGTATTTACGGCTACTAAAAAGTATTTTTTTACGATCTTCATTATTGTGATAACCTCTGAATCCTTATTAAATTACATTTTTAAACGACCTTTATATTTTAGATGGTTTTGGTGGAATTTACAATCAGAATTGCTAGATAGGACTTTTTGTGATAAACTCGAAATCATGCAGATAATACCAGTAGCCAGCGGAAAAGGCGGCGTAGGAAAAAGTCTTCTGAGTGCCAATCTAGCCATTGCACTCGGTCAGGCAGGAAAGAGAGTTTTATTGGTTGACCTTGATCTCGGAGCTTCCAACCTTCACCTTGTATTGGGACATCCCGGTGCAAAAGAAGGCATAGGAACCTTTTTTACAGGCCAGTCGAAATTCGAGGACATCATCCACCAGACAGACTACATGAATGTATCGTTCATTGCGGGCGATTCAGAAATTCCAGGCCTTACATCCCTCAAGGTAAGCCAGAAGAACGAACTCATCAAGAGCTTCAACAAGGTTGAAAACAGCTTCGACTACCTGATTTTGGATTTGGGTGCCGGAACTCACCTTACCATTCTGGACATGTTCCTTCTTTCCCCACAGGGAATCGTTGTTACTGCCCCTACTGTTACTGCAACCTTAAACGGATATCTTTTCCTCAAGAATGTGGTTTTCCGCATGATGTACAATACATTCAAGAAGGGAACCCCTGCATACAACTACCTTGAAACACTCAAAAAGGATTCGGCATCCCTTCAGCGCCTTTACATTCCAAGGCTCATAGAAATCCTGGAAAAGGAAGACCCGGAAGCTACGGAACTCCTTAAGCGCAGAATGAAGGAATTCCACCCTCGCCTGGTACTCAATATGATCGACGATCCTAAGGACGCTGAAAGGGCACACAGAATCCGCCGTTCATGCCAGCAGTACCTTGACCTGGACTTGGAACACCTTGGCGTTGTTTACCGCGACACCCTTCAGGACAAGGCCCTTGCCTCAAGGCTCCCTGTAATCGTTTACAAACCTCAGTCAATCATCGGGCAGGCAATCTTCCGCATTGCAGAAAAGATCATCCAGTCCGAAACATTGAAGTTTGATTCAGACTACGACATGACACAGGCCGCAGAAACTTCTTTTGAAATCGCCACTGAAGAAGCAACCGACGACTTTGGACAGAAGATGGCTTACATAGAAGAACTTGCAGGGACCGGCGCCCTTACACCTGGCGAACTTGCAGAAACTTTAAGGCAGCAGCAGTACGAACTTACAGCCCTTAAGAACGAAAACAACCTGCTCAAGAAGAAACTCCTTGAAGCGGCAGCACAGGGTTTCAAAGTATGAACTTGCTCTACATAGACTATCCGTCCTTCATAAAGCCTGAAGTATTTCCAGGAGTTCCGGTACTCGGACTGATCCGCTGGTATGGGCTCATGTACATCTTTGCATTCAGCGGGGCTTTCCTTGTACTCAAAAGGCTTCTTAAGGAAGGCGCCCTTGATTCTGCAGAAAAAAAGGCGACAGAAGACGACATTTTCAGCTTCATTTCCTGCGGCATAGTGTTCCTTCTCATAGGAGCACGCATTTTTTCCACACTCGTATACGACACAAGCGGACTCTACTGGCGCAAGCCTTGGCTCATTTTCTGGCCTTTTGACACAACGACAGGAAGATTTACGGGGCTTGCCGGAATGAGCTATCACGGCGGATTCATCGGCGGACTCATCGGAATGATCGTCTGGTGCAAGAAACACAGGCAGCCAATGTGGAAGTGGATTGACGCTATGGTCATTGCAATCCCCCTTGGATACACTTTTGGACGCCTTGGAAATTTCCTTAACGGCGAACTTTACGGAAGAATCACAACAATGCCATGGGGCATGGTTTTCCCAAGGGCAGAGCACTTTTCATCAAGCCTGGAATGGGTTCAGGCATTTGCAGCTTCCATCGGAATGGAACTGAACGGAAAGCTTGTGAATCTTCCTAGGCACCCAAGCCAGCTTTACGAAGCATTCTTTGAAGGAATCTTCCTTTTTGTAATTTTGTGGAATCTGAGAAAAGTAAAGAGGCACGACGGTTTCCTTGGCGGATGCTACACCATAGGCTACGGCCTTGTTCGTTTCGTAATCGAATACTTCCGCGAACCGGATGCAGACATTGGCTACAGGATTTCTGCCGACGGAAGCACTGCCCTCTATACAAACACATCGCTGCTTAACATCAGCACGGGTCAGATCCTTTGCTTCCTGATGATAATCGGCGGAATCTCCATCATCATAGGAACCTATTTCTGGAACAAGAAAAATCAGAAGGGTTCACAGAAATAACCTATGACTCCAATCGAAAAATACTACAACAAGCACAAGGAAGACCACCGCCTGACTACACGACACGGAATGGTGGAATTCCTTGTTTCAATGAAATACATACACGACTATCTTCCGGAAAGCAGGGAAGGATTCAAAATTGCAGACATTGGAGCCGGAACGGGACGCTACAGCGTTGCCCTTGCAAACGAAGGCTGGGATGTAACTGCAGTGGAACTTGTAAAGCATAACCTAGACATCCTTGAAAGCAAGCACGCAAAGGTAAAGTGCTGGCCTGGAGATGCCCGCGACCTTTCCTTTTTGCCGGACAACAATTTTGACCTGACGATTTTCTTTGGACCTCTCTACCACCTTCACAGCGACGAAGACCGTCTTAAGGCTTTCAACGAAGTAAAAAGAATTACAAAGCCAGGCGGAATAATCCTTGCAGCCTATGTAATGAACGACTACAGCGTGATCACCTACTGCTTCAGGGAAGAACGGATAAACGGAATTTTTGAAACGGGTCACATAGACGACACTTTCCATGTTCGTCCAAGCGAAGAAGAGCTTTATGAATATGTAAGGCTTGAAGATGTTGAAAGATTGAACAGCCTTGCGGAACTTAAGCGAGTTAAGGTTTTTTCACCGGACGGACCTTCCGACTACATGAGGCGGGAACTGAACGCCATGAGCGAAGAAACCTTCAGCCGCTTTGTGCAGTACCAGATGGTCAACGCAGAACGCCCTGAGCTTTTGGGTGCCGGCAGCCACCTGGTCGATGTGCTTAAAGTGGAAAAATAATTACTGGCTTACATCATCGGATGCCGATGGTGTTTCTGCAGGAGCAGGAACTTCAACTGCCTTTGCTTCTCCGCCAGCATTGTTTGCATCTTATTTCAATGGAAATCAAATAAAGTTCCGGGTTCAAATTACGGATTGTCTAAAGCCCACTGTTTTCTATGACAGGTGGCACATTGTGTGATAAAATTGTGGTTATGAGCAAACTTACAGTCAAATCGCCAGCAGAAAACTTCCGTGATGCATTCCCGGTTGCCAACGGAAGAATCGGCGCAAAAGTATACGGAAAACCATTCCACGAGACACTCAAACTCAACGAGGAATCCCTCTGGTCAAAGGCTTACTATAATAGAAACAATCCACAGAGCCGTAATGCGCTGAAGGACATCAGAACCCTCATTTCCCAAGAACGATGGGTTGAAGCTGAAGAACAGGTTCTTGAAAGCCTTAGCGGAACACCATCTGAACAGGCACATTACTGTCCTTCCGGAGAAATCCACATCGATTTTTACGACGCAGAGCACAGCAAGAACAGCAGCTTTGAAAAATATGATTCCTACAAAAGGGAAATCGATTTTGAAACGGGAATAGTCTCTTCTGAATTTTCCGTTGAATCTTCTGTTTCAGGGGAAAAGGATTTTTCAAGAAGTTCCTCCGACAGTTCAATCACCTACACAAGGGAATGCTTTGCAAGCGGAAGCGGAAATGTACTCGTCTATCACATTTCTTCCAGCGTTCCAAAAAGCATCTATCTTCGCGCTTTTATCGTAAAACCTGGATGCGCAAAAAAATATGCCCTTACAAACGACACGGTTTCAGTTCTTGATGTAAACGGATTTCCTTCATGCATAATGATGACTGCAGTATCTTCAGGAGGAACCGTTGCAGTAAAGGGCGAATACCTTGTTGTTGAAAAATCCGACGACGTCACCCTCTACATTGATGTTGAAACCGGATACAGGAGAGGCCACTTCAGGTCAAAGCAGGGCGATGTTCACAAAAAGCCTCTTGCAGCCGCTTCTAAATGCGCGGACCTTGCGCTGAAAAGAATCTGCTTTGCTTCCGGAACTTCCTACAGAAACCTTAAGGCAGACCACATTGCCGACTGGACTTCCTGGAACACCCAGGCAATCCTTTCCATCGACGGAAAGGAAGACCTTGACTGGGAATATGCAAAATACAAGCTTTTGTGCGACCTTCACCCACAGGCAACCCTTCCGAAAATCAAGAAGGGGCTTTGGGCTGAAACTGAAGGCGAAAGATTCAGCCTTGAAGACAATTCAGTTTACAGATACGCAGCAGGAATGACAGGGCTTTCAAAACTCAACAGGGCCACTTTGAAAATCGCAGACAGACTCTACAGGCACGGAAAGACCGCTTCGGAAATAATGTACGGAGCCGAAGGTTTTGTCTGCCACAGTTCAACCGACATCTGGGGAGATGCCTCTCCATGCGGAACTGACCTTTCGTCTTCATACTCTCCGCTGGGAGCCCTTAACTTTGCAAGAGCACTCATTGAATACTACGAATATTCACTGGACAGGAAGACCCTGAAAAAATATTTCAAGGTGCTTAAGGCCGCTTCAGTATTCTTCCTGAACACACTTGTTCCTGCCGACGAAAAAAAGCACCTGATCCTTTCCCCTGCATTTACAAAAGGCTGGTTCAATTCGGAAGGAAAGGCCTTCAACATTGCGGAAAGGTCTGAAGAAGATGGAAATGCAATCAAGGAGCTTTTTTCGCTTACACTCAGGGCAATGAAGTATCTTGGAAAAAACACGGACACCTTCATTTTTGACCTGACAAACGCCTCTAAAAAACTTGTGGTTTCAGAAACTGAAGCAACGGCAGAAGCAATTGACGACAAAGAATTCTTTGACGGCTGGCTTTGCAGTGCGGCAGATTCAATCCTGAAATGCCGGATGAACGGGGACAGGGTTGAACTTACCCTTCTTGAGTCTGTACCTGAAGACTGGAAAAACGGATCCCTAAAGAGGATTCAGCTTAGGGGAAACCTTATCGGCGACATTGAATGGAAGGACGGAAAGTTTGCATGCGCATCAGTCCATACTGAACCTGGAACCGTGTTCTGGAAAAACCTTTCCGTAATATATGAAGGTAAGGAATATTCGGCCCAGCTTTCCGCAGATGGAAAACTGGACCTGAAGAATGTTCTGCCTTCTACCGTTTAATTAGCGGCGAACTACAGAACCGTCTTCTTTTGCAATGAATGCAACAGGCTTGTTCTTTGTGAAGAAACCGCATTCAACAACGCCTGTGATTGCATCGATTTTATCTTCCATTTCGGCAGGATCTACTGGAGACTTCCAGACGCAGTCAACGATCATGTTACCGTTGTCTGTGATTACAGGTCCTGCTTTTTTTACGCCTTCGCGAACTGTACAAGTTGCACCAAGTTTTTCAAGGGCCTTGATTACCGGTACACGGGCATCAGCAATGATTTCTACAGGAAGAGGGAATTTTGTTCCCAAAGTCTCAACATCCTTTGAACCGTCTGCCACGATTGCAAGGAAGCCTGCATTGTATTCAACGATCTTTTCGCGGAGGTGAGCTGCTCCACCGCCCTTGATGAGGTTGTTCTTCTGGTCGATTTCATCGGCACCGTCGATTGCAAGGTCAAGGTGACCTTCAATGGCCTTGTCGTTGAGAGTGTAAACTGGAATGCCGTACTCTTCGCATGCAAGCTGTGTCTGGAAACTTGTTACAACAGCCTTAACATCCTTGAGAGTTCCGTCGGCAATGCGTTCAGAAAGGCGTTTAACTGCAGGCATTGCAGTAGAACCTGTTCCAAGGCCGATCTTCATTCCGCTGAAAATTTTTCCTTCAGCAATCAATGTGTCTACTGCTGTTGTAGCAGCGAGCACTTTCTGTTCATCCTTTGAAATACCCATTAGTATTCATCTCCTGTAAATAATTCAAACTGCCTGTACCCCTGGTAACGAAGCATGTAATATCCGTTGCAAACATGGCATCCTGCAGCCTTAGCACGAGCCATAACTGGTGTAACTTCAGGCATGTACACGATGTCAAAGAGAACTTCCTTTCCAGAGAATTCATAGAAGAACAATGGATCGTTTTCCGCATTGGAACTTTCCTTGCAGTGCATTCCCTTTGAAGTTGTCTGAATGATGATGTCCGAATACTTCCTTAAAAGTTTGCCAGCTTCTGCCGCAAGAGGACCATATTCAAAATCATATTTTTCCGCAAGAGCCTTTGCCTTTCCAAGCGTCCTGTTGAAAACGCAAGCCTTGCCACCAGCCTTGTAAACGGCATAAGCGATTGCCTTTGCAGCCCCACCGGCACCGATGATGGCAACTTTCTTGTGCTTCAGGTTCTTTAGCTCTGTAAATTCAAGAAGGGAGCGGGCAAATCCGTCTGCATCAGTGTTGTAGCAAGACCATTTGCCGTCATTCAAAACCATTGTGTTGCTTGCACCGATGTCCAGAACTTCAGGCGAAATGAAGTTTGCCTTTTCAAGGACAGCTTCCTTGTGTGGAACCGTAATTGAAAATCCCTGAACGCCTACTGTTTCTGCAAAACTCATTGCCTGGTCAAAATTTTCTGCAGGAAACGGAATGTAAACGGAATTCATGTTATGGCGTGTATAGCCTGTATTATGAAGTTCTGGGCTTGAAGTGCCTGTCAAAGGCCATCCTGTAATGCCAAAGATCTTTGTATTTTCGTTGATGGTCTTCATCCTATAAAGTTCATTGAGTTTAACTGCATCAAGATGAGCAATGTTGGCTGTGTTTCCGATGGACTCAGGAGAAGAAGTATAGGTCAAAAAGTTTTTCAGCTTTGCACCCAGGATTCTTGAAGGAATTCCCATAGGCCCCATGGCAAGAAGGATGTGGTTGTTGTCGCGGAGTTTTGAAGCTTCCCTGAAAAGATTTGTAACATCATCAAGGCTGTGAGGCATGAAGGCAATCTTTGGAATTTCAAATCCCGATGTTGTCATCTTCTTGAGGCGACCGATGATGTCACTTACAGGATTGTGCATGTCGTGGAAACTTCTGATTACCTTTGTATCGAAGGCAAGGGTTGCATCTTCAAGGCTTGGAATATGATAGTCTTCTTCGAAATCAACATAGGCAAAGTTGCGGGTCTTGTCTTCATCGGCAAAGGAAAGGGCACGAGCAAAAAGAACTGTACGGGCAGCTTCCCCTTCCACGAATTTACCGCCATCAATCTGCCTGCGGATTGTAAGGATGCAAGGCACGTCTATGAGCGAAGGAAAACGGCGTACATAAAGGCGTTCATCCGTATTGAGGTAGTCAACGCGAAGTTCTGCCATGTCAATCTTATCCCTGTATTTATCAAGGGTTTCAAGGTTTTCCCTGATTGTTGTTCCTGTCAATGTAAGACAAATCTTTGGTCTTTCCATTTTGTACTCCGTTTTTTTTCTATTTTGTCCTGCGCAAAGAAAGGGCATTCCTTATTTTCTTTACGCGGGAAATCTTTGCAATTTCAACTTCGATATCAGTCATTTCCTTTGTTTCCTTATCTTCAACTGTAAGGAAAACAACAGGAACTTCCAGATTCTTCACAAGACCCTTGGCAACACCAAGAAGTTTTTCTTCTTTTCCGGTAACCTCAACTTCCACAAGGGAATTTTTCTGGATGGCACTTTCAAGAACATGAACCTTACCGGTAAAGTTCATACCAAAGGCTTCCGTAAGTTCAAACTTGACGCTGGCGGGCCTAAGCTGTTCCTTCTCAATAATAATTCTGCGCGCAATCCTGTCAAGCAAACCGTCTTTCTGGTCAGTTGTGGTTTCCATTTCTTCAAGAAGGTTCTTAAAGCCGTCAATGATTCCAATCCTATTGGCAGCATCAACACGGAATTTCCCCTGGCCTGCTTCATCAAGGGTAAATGCAGCAATTCTTGCAGGTGGCAGAGGCTGAACTTCTTCTTCCTTTTGAACACCACGAATTCTTCCGTTGACATCAATGCCGGATTTTTTCATTACATTCTGAGCTTCAATGTCGCCTGTAAAATCAAGAAGGTAAACGCCAGGTGCAAGAACCTCGCGGATATGACTGCTGAAAACCGGATTGTTCTCTGCCCTGTAGGCGTTGTCTTCGGAAAGCTTAAGAACATACCCCTTGTAAAGAGAAGCCGAACCATAGGTTTGATACCACTCGTCAAGGGAAACCATAAGATTCTGCGGGAGAGGGAAAGACGAATACTTTGAAAGAAGTTCTTCTATTTCATCTTCTGAACATCCCAAATCGAAGGCGCGGATTGCAGACTGCCTTGTGATTTCAAAGTTGCTTGTAATGTCGCAGCGGACGGCATCAAGGAACTTTACAAGGGGAATGTATTCGGCAGTGGAAAGCCCCGGAAGAATCGTTACCGTATATCCCGTGTCTACGCTAAGGACTTTCTTTTCTGCAGAAACAATATCCTGCCAGAAATCTGTTTCCGTAAACACAAGCTGGCTACCCTTTCCCGTAGTTCCCCTGACAGACATGAGCCCAAAAGCAATGGCACTGTCTATCATGGATTCAATCATTGCGGAACCGATATGTTCTGCAGATCCCTCTGAATCAAGCCCCGAAATAATCCTTGAAAATCTTCTTGCGGTAAAATCCTGATCCCCGTTCTTTTCCTTTAAGAGGAAGGCAACGGCAAAAAGCTTTTCCTTTGTAAAATATTTTCCCTTTGAAAAATCAAGGGTACTGGCAAAAAAAGATGCGTTGGAAACAAGTGCACGGCGGGTAAAAATACCTGCTCCTGCAACACAAAGATAAACTGCCTGGCTTTTGAAAGGAAGGGCACAGAAAGATCCCAGCCTTTTCCAGTCAATTTCCCAACCCCTGCCGTCATTCATTTCACGGAGAAGGACAAGATTCCTCATGCCCATGAAAAGCCTTGCGAAGATTTCCGTAGATTCAATTCCGCAGATTTCCTTAAGGTCGGAATCCGTCTTCTTTTTCAGTTCCCCGTTGGCCTTGCAGAATTCAGGGTGGGAAAGAACATAGGAAAGGAAGACTGCAATGATCTGCGGAGTAAGTTTTATTCCAGCAGGCATTTCTTCTGCAGCTGGCTTTTCTTCCTCTGCTATGAGATTTCCAAGTTCAAGAATGTTTTCAAGTTCATCTTCAAGATGAGGATTTATTGCTATTGTTACCTTACCCGTAACTTTGTTCGTGCGGTTGTAGATTATGAGTCGCTCTTCGAGGGAAGCAATCTCTTCGTAAAGATCACCCTGCTCCATGGCAGGCACAAAGAATTTTTCAAGCTTTACGATGTCCACATCAGGAATGAATCGGACTGCAGTCAAAATCTTGATGTCTGTTTCATCAAGATAAGCAACGAGGGTTTCCTTGTTTTCCTTTTTGCGTAGTATTACGGAAAGATCTTCCACAAGCTTAGGCTTGTTGTAGGGAGTCTTTATTTCCCCAAGGTACATATGGATTACATCAAAGAAATAATCATCTGGAAGAGAAGAAAAACTTTCGCGCCATTCAATTATGCGCTCTACCTTTGGATCCAATTTCACAGGCCGCATCCTTCTATCGACAAAGGCTCGTCCAGTTCGTCAAAGCTACTCCTGTCGTTGTATCTGATGATTCTGTAGCTGTACCCCTGCTCCGCAAGGAACTTCTGTCGGTTTGTACCGAAATCTTCTTCCACAGAATTTTTTGTAATCAAAGTGAAGAACCTTGAAGTCCTTTCCTTTGGACGAAGTATTCTTCCAAGTCGCTGTGCCTCTTCCTGGCGACTTCCGAAAGTTCCGCTCACCTGGATTGCAATGCTTGCATCCGGAAGGTCGATGGCAAAATTCGCAACCTTGCTTACAACAAGGACATGGATGTTTCCAGCACGGAAATCCGCGTAAATCTTGTCGCGCTCGGCATTCTTTGTTTTACCGGTGATGATAGGCGCATTAAGTTCCTTAGAAAGTTCATCCAGCTGGGAAAGGAACTGGCCGATAACAAGAATCTTGTCGTCAGGATATTTTTCAATCAGTTCCTTTACAATCTGCACCTTAAGAGGATTTTCACTTGCTATGCGGTGCTTCTCTCTGGTTGCGGCAACTGCGTATTCGATTTCACGGTCCATAGGAAGACCAAAGCGAACTTCAACGCATTCGGCAGTTGCAATCCATTTTGCCTTTTCAAGTTCCTTCCATGGAACATCGTAGCGCTTTGGACCTACAAGGGAGAAAACATTTCCTTCGCAGCCGTCTTCGCGAACCAGGGTTGCAGTAAGGCCTACGCGGCGCACAGCCTGAATTTCTGCGGCAACACGGAACACAGGGGCAGGAAGCATGTGGACTTCGTCGTAAATGATGAGGCCCCAGTTGTTCTTTCTGAAAAGGTCAAAGTGAGGATAAGGACCTGTCTTTTCAGGCCTCCAGGTAAGGATCTGGTATGTTGCAACGGTGACTGGGGAAATGGTTTTTGATTCCCCGGTGTATTCCGAAATTTGTTCTTTTGTGAGGCTCGTCTTGTCCAGAAGTTCGTCAATCCACTGGTGGACGGCGGTGATGTTTGTGGTAACAATCAAAGTGTTTGTCTTGAGCATGGACATGATCGTCATGCCGACGATTGTCTTGCCCGCACCGCAAGGAAGAACGATGGTTCCAAAACCTGTGCCAGGTCCCTTGTCTCCAACGAGAGCCTGAGCACCTTCCTTCTGGTACCCGCGGATTTCAAAAGGCTTACCTGCAGAAGTAGTTTCTTTCAGGTTGATTTCAAGAGGATCACCGTCGATAAGGGGAACATCATCCTTAACAGGCCAGCCAAGTTTCAAAAGGTTCTGCTTTACGGTACCGCGGTCAACAAGCAGAAGGCGGAAACAGAATTTCTTTTCGTCTTCCGTAAGTTCAACGCTTGCATTTTCCGGAGCCACATAATCGCATGGAACCAGCTGCTTTCTTGCAAAAGGATTTGCCTCTATCTGCTTGAAAACGAAAGGCGAAGTTGAAACAAGATATAAGAATTCCTCTTCCTGACCGTTTTCATTCTTTTCCTTTGGTGCTTCCACAAGGCGAAGCTTGCCGAATTTTTCCGCCGTTTCAGAAATCCAAACTCCAACCGCCTGAGGAATTTCATAGCGTGAAAATTCCCTGAGGGTTTCCAAAGCCTGTGTGCCAGTAAACCCTGCACTTGCGGCATTCCACAGGGAAAGAGGAGAAATCTGGTATGTATGCAGATGTTCTGGAGAACGGATGAGTTCAGCAAAAGGAATCAATGCGTTGCGGCATTCTTCTGCCCTTGGTGCATGGACATCAAGCAGAAGTGTCCTGTCAGACTGAACTATAAGCGGATTCTCGGCATTTATCATAAGGAACTATTATATATTGAAATGGCGAAGTCTACAATAAATGTGGGGTTAAAAGTGGGAGATGCAAGGAGAATAATTGATAAACTTATAAGGATACTTACCGCGTGAACTTATACGGATACACATAAATTCATAGGGATTTAGCATATTTTGCTATATAATATGGAAATAGGTGTTCATTTTTTTAATCTTATGCAGACAAAAAACTGCATGATTTTAAACTTATATGGATACTGAGAAATAGTGTTATGTGGACGCCCGCACTGGGGCGCTTTAAGAGAAAAAGAATGAAAAAAAGA
>JAUNCR010000014.1:32077-33695 GCA_030526505.1 Spirochaetales bacterium | reverse complement strand
CCGAGTGAAAGGTCGAATCTGAAAGGGAATTCATCCTCATACTTTTTCCATGGATGGTATGGGAATTTCTGAAAATCATTTATTCCAAAATAAATCTTCTGCTTTTTCTTGATTTCTTCCTTCTTGTATTCCCTGTTCCACATGCGCCATCTCTGGTCAAAGACAATCCTCCACTGCTCGCGGAATTTTGCAAACCAGTTGTCACCCGGAGAAAAAACTTCAGGAACATAAAGGGAATTTTCGTTTATCACTTTTCCAAATTCACGGAGAGGATATTTTCTGCAGAACATATTGATGTTTGATATTTCAACTGAAGCTTCTTCAAGTATTTTTGAAATCTCTTCCTGAGAAGATTCCGAGCCTGAACCTTTCCAAAGGTTTCCACCGCCCTGAGAAGTCAAAAGAAGAGATGAAACGAATTCGTCGGAAATGCTAATCTTTGAACAGAGTATCTTCAGGAAATCCTTGAAATCATTCTTTGCCTGAACGAACATGCAGTTATGATTATCTCCGGTCACAGTGAATTTATTCATTATCACTGAAATCGGAAGCTTAGAAAACATTTTGAGCCATTCATAGGACTGCGAAATGGCACCAATTTTTTCCCTAATGTCGTTTCCCATGGAGGTAAGCATGTCGTCGATTTTATTCAGAAAACCATTTCTTGCTTCCTGCCCCATAGGTTTTTCAAAACCAACCTGGAAAGGATCGCAAACTTTCTTAACGGATTCCATGAATTCAGGATAAAGCTGACGGCACAAAAGGAAATAGAATACGCCGGAATCAGCATCTGCAAGCCTAAGCTGATTCTTGAATATTTCCTGTGATTTCTGCAGGCCACAAAGTTCATTGTACATTGTATTGCAGATAAGTCTGCGCTTGAAATCAATGAGCCCCGGATAAAGGACTTCTATGCGCCTGGCAAGGGATCCAATGACAGCGTTGTTATAAACTTCTTCAACACTAATATTGAAGATGAAGGATTTTACCCATACGACGAATTTCGTGAAGAACGGTTCTTTCTTGAACTGACGAACAAGGCCTTTTTTAGTTTCTGCAAGCAATTCCTTTTCTGATTTCTTGTCCTTGTTATCGGAATCAGTAGGAATCTTTATTTCTATATCAGCAGGATTAACCCTGTTGAGAATGTCTTTGCGTTCTTTTATGGTAAGGTCAGAGGCAAGTTTGTCAAAATTGCTCTTTGTATTGCCGGAATGTTTTTTGTCCATATAACTTCATTTTATGTTTTTATTTCTCTGTTGTAAAGTTAAAAGGTCCCTATGAACGATAAGTTTATTCAAGCCTCCTAAAGAAAGAATCGCAGTCAACCGATAATCATACTATGGATTTCAACCAGATTTTAAGCCTTTCCCTCAATGTCCTAAAGGACTGGAGGGTTATCTTCATTGCAATTTTTTCCATAGCATTCATGATGATCGGCAATTATGTCGTTAAATACAGGAAAAAGCCGCCTCGCCCAAGAAAAGTTAAGGCTCCAAAACCAGCAGAGGCCCCTAAGCCGGAAGAAAAGAAAGAAGAAGAAAAAGAGGAAGAAGAGTAAACGAAGGGGACAGACCCCTGACGAAAGCTCTACTACCCTACAACCATCCTATCCAGT
>JAUNCR010000014.1:28172-31977 GCA_030526505.1 Spirochaetales bacterium | reverse complement strand
AACTTTCGTCACAAGAATTGCAGGGCAATTCTTGAACAACGGGGACAGACCCCTTGCAAAAGCTCTACTACCCTACAACCATCCTATCCAGTAACTTTCGTCACAAGAATTGCAGGGCAATTCTTGAACAACGGGGACAGACCCCTTAAAACACCTAAAAAGCTTAAATTTTAAAATAAAAAAAGCTGTCTTTACGACAGCCTTCATTATTATGACCCCGGCGGGGTTCGAACTCGCCACCTGCTGCTTAGGAGGCAGCCGCTCTATCCATAAATGAGCTACGGGATCGTATATAAACCTACGCCATCCCCAAGGGACTGCGCAGGTTTTATATCAATTAATAAGGGAACAAATAAAATTACTTGTCCTTTGCGCGTTCTACGAATGCACCTTCGCGTGTATCGATAACGATGCGATCGTCTGTGTTGCAGAACAATGGAACGCGAACTTCGATACCTGTATCGAGAGTTGCTGGCTTGAGGGACTTACCAGAAGTATCACCCTTTACACCTGGTTCGCAGTATGTGATTGTGCGAACAACCTGTGTTGGGAGATCGATACCAACTGGCTTTCCTTCGTAATATGTAACCTGTACATCGTAGTCATCATCTGGAGAAATGTAACCAGCGTTGTCGCCAAGGTCATCTCTTCCGAGAAGAACTTCGTCATATGTTTCCTGATCCATGAAGTGGAAATCATCACCGTCGATGTAAGAAAGTTTTACTGTCTTTGATTCAAGTTCAACTTCCTGGAACTTGTCACCTGCATCAATACCGAGGTCCTTTGTACCGCCTGTAACAATGTTCTTAACGCGAAGATTAACTGTGATACCCTGGCGGCCACCCTTCTGTCCAAGCTTCTTCTGTACGATAAGTGGTTCACCTTCTACGATAAATGCTGAACCTACTCTAATTTCGTTTGTAGAAATCATTCTCTATTCCTCTGAATATAATTAGTTTTAAGATATTTTATAGAAAACCGTCAAAAATTACAAGTTGAAAAGCAAAAAGTCATGAATTTTAAGTCATTTATTGCATTTTGCCTTTATTTTTAGGGGTCTGTCCCCTCTGTCTGATTGTAAAAGAGGTCTGTCCCCTCTGTCGCGGCACTGAAAACTAAGGGGTCTGTCCCCATTTTCACAACAGTAAAAGAAAACAGCGGGGACAGACCCCTTATGAAAAGCCCCAGATAAAATTGATTTTTTACCACAACCACATTACAATTCCTTACTATAAAATACGGAGAAGAACTTGAAGAAACCTTTGAAAATCACTGCTGCCCCACTACTTTTTTGCCTTGCTTTTACAGCGGTATCCTGCATAAAAAAAGCACCCGATGCGGTAATAAAGCCTGCAGAAGTTCAGTCTGAAGAACATTTGGAAACGACGGAAGAGATTCCTGAACAGACAGAAACCCTCATTGATGCAAAAGTTCTTTCCCCAAAATCACACCTTTGTCTTTTGGGCCGTGACAGCAAAATGCATCAGATACTCAATGTTGCATACGGGGACAACCTTTCCATAATCCATGAAAAAAACGAACTGGTTAAGATGGAATCCGAAGGTTCTGTTTACTCAAAGGCAGTCTATAAGGAAGTTGAATACTGGATAGACACAGACACCATCGCGCTGCAGTGTGAAACTGCCCTTGTTCTTGAAAGGGCAACACTCTATGCCGACAGCCAGTTTATGCTTGCGACAGACGAAAAGAATTCTCCTTTCAGATTCGGAGATTTTCTTTGCAGGTCGCTGTCTGAAGAAGATGAAAGCGAAAATTTCGATAAGATTTACTACTACGACAAGAACTCAAAAAAGGTAAAATCTGCATACATCAAAAAAGGACTTATCAGCACAAGGACCGACGACATTGTTGTAATGGATTGTGTAAAGCAGCTGAGGATTACTAAAAGGGCAACACCAAGAAATGAAATCTTCAAAAGGGCGGCAAGATTCAAGCCATGCCAGAAAGTTGCGGCGGCCCTTGATGCCGAAAAGACGGAAAAGATTGAAAACAACTATCAGGATGTACTGAACGCATTGCCTGGCGCAAAATACAAGGTTAATGTACCGGAACTCCTTACTGTAGACCAGAGCAAGGATCCTTTCCAATAAAATTTAATTAAAAGGGCACATTTTTATTTTTTTTCATTTATAAGATTATAGATGAAAAAAATATTGATGGCTCACCTCTGTGCACTCCTTACGGCGCATTTGTTTTCCACTCCAGTAGAATTTAATTCTTCTGTCGGATTCACAGTTCCCGTTGACGACGACAACCGCATGGTAAGGGACATTTCTGAAATAAAATGGAACTGCGGCTTACGGCTGAACCTAGGCTCGACCATGCTTGCAGGAAACGCAAGGTTTGGCTCTACACCACTAATTGAACTCCGTGGGAACACTCCAAAGGATTATCTTTTGATTCAGGAATATTCATACGGAATTTGGCATTCGGAAAACCTTGGAAAAGTTAAGGTCGATGTCCTTGCAGGAAACTTGAAGTTCTCAGGCGGAATCAGCCGATTGAAAACCCCTTCATTTACCTGCCCTTCACCGCAGAGAGAATCCTCTTTTCAGATTACAGGATTTACATCCTCACTGCCATCTTCCTCCTCTTCAAAATCCATATTTTCCTGGACTGCAGCATTGATTCCAAAATCCCCGGAAATTCCCCTGCCCGCCATGCAGATTGCCATACTGGAATCCGGAGAAAGGTACGGTTCCCTTTACAGGAAATTCACTTGCCATTTCATACCGGAGATTTCCTTTTCCTTTACCGCCGGAACTTTTTTCCATGAATACAGTAAAGAATCGGGCTGGTTCCAGAACGAAAGGTATTACAATGAATCGGATTTCCTCTCCTCGGAGTTTTCTGCATTACTCGCATGGAGGAACTTCAAGACCCTGACTTCTATTGGAATATACGAAAATCCCTTCGGAGGAACAAGGCAATGGCTAAGGAACAAAAGCAACCTTACCGCAGGTTTCTTTTCGCTGGGATTATTGTTCTTCAATGCTGACGAAGACATAATAACGGCATCAGGAAACACGCCAAGGATAGGACAGCAGATTTTCCTTTCGCCAAGATTCAACTTCAAGGCCGGCAAAGGAATATTTTCCCTTGGTTCATCCTTTGGAGAGACCAGCAGGAAAACAAAAAAAAGAATGGCAAGTCCCTACAGTCAATATGACCTGAAATTAGGCGGATCATACACGGCCATGAAATACCAGTTAAAGGGAAACTACGACTACACCTATTCCACAGAAACAGGAAAGGACAAGGCTTCCTTCGGAATTGACGGAGGCATTATCTTTATGAAGGTTAAATCAAACACCAGTTTCACGACTTCCATTTCGGAAGACAAAAGCAGGAAATATAAATTATCAGAAAAAATCAATTTCAAAAAAAGTTTTTTTGAAAGCCTTACTGCAGCCTGGACTTGGACGGAAGGGAAAGAAAAAGAAAAATGGAACCTTGATGCTTCCGCTAATTTTTCAAGGAAAACAAAGTATTTTCTGATGAAAGGGAAAATCAGTTTCAGTTTCCGAAAAGCTTCCTGAAAATGGATTTCCTTTCTTTTTCTATTTTAGCTTTTGGCAAAGTGAATTCAAAGACATCGGTCCGTTCTTCAAGGAGAACATCTTTTTCATCAAAGATTTGGGTTATAAGGTTGTAGGGATATTTTCTTTCATCCGTAGAAGGAATGGCAGGCATTGCGTCTGCGCAGGACAGAACCCTAAGGGAAGGAATGCCGGCTGTCATCTGGCAGGCAACCATTTCCCCGTCGAAAACAGGGGAAACAGTC
>JAUNCR010000014.1:24347-28162 GCA_030526505.1 Spirochaetales bacterium | reverse complement strand
TACCATATAGCAGCCGTCTTTAAAACCATCAGGCTCAAAAGATATTTCTGCCTCAATATGATTTTTACAGGTTTTGACAGAAATATTCTTTACAGTCATTTTTCGGCAAAAGTAACGACAACAGAAATGGAACCTGTGTTCACTACAGATCCACTGGTAGACAAGTTGCTTGCAACACCAGATGATGCGGCTGCAGAACCTGCTGCAACAGAATGCTGTGCAGAAACAGTAACGGTATTGTCTACGCCACCAACCGAAGCCTTAGCCATTTCTGCGCGAGGAGAAGAAGGAGTGCTTCCGTTCGAAGCAGCCTTGCTTGACTGTCCTGCAGCGACAGGAACACCTTCACCGCCTACATCTGCAGGCGAAGCAAATGCATTAGCATGTCCCTGATCCACGCCTTCCGGAGTTTCTGCAACTGCTGTTTCAGTTGGCTGTACAGCAGGAGCTGTTGCAACAACAGACGGTCCGTCACTTTCCGAAGCACCGAAGGCTACAAGACCTTCAGAGACTGAAAGTTTTCCTGATGATGAAACAACAAAGGAAGTTCCGCGAACAGAAGCGGTTGCAACCGGAGAACGAACCTTAAAGCCTGCGCGCTTTCCGTCCTTTCCCGAAACATTTGCAGCAAGGGAACCTGAATCAATGTAAAGCTGTGTCGTATCCTTGTCTTTTGTCGAAACAAGGTTTTCAATTGTAACTCTTGTCAAAGGCCCCAGGTTAATGTTTGAGTTGCTTACATTGATAACTGCTGAAGAATTGAAACCGGTGGAAATCACAGTACCCTTTTCAAGAACATCTCCTTTCTGAAGGGCAACCCACATTCCGGCTTCCTGAATCTCAACCTTACCTTTAACAGAAACAACCGTTGCAGTAAGTGCATTAACTGTAAAAAGCGAAACAGAAACTAAAACAAGTGCAAGAAATTTCTTCATGAACATCCCCCTATAAAAATTAAAGAGCAAGTGCAAGACCAAGTGCAATTTCAGTGCGGCTTGCATCCTTATACTTTCCTGTAAAATGTGAAACCGACAGCGAGAAGTTCAAGTCAGAGTACATCTTGTACATTGCACCGCCAGAAACCTGGATGCCATAGAGCTCCGTCGAATCTTCAAGAAGGCTATAAACCATATCCCCTCCTGCAGACACAACAAGTTTTTCCACAGGCATGATCGAACCGGAAAGCCCCATCTTGAAAAGCCCATTGTATATCGGTTCATCCTTTGAAAGACAGGCGGCAACCTTTGTTACGCCAACAAACCCCACGCTGTCATCCTTTTCTCCGGATGCATAAACTGCATTAAATCCCAAAACGGCATTTCTGTAAGTTGAGAAATAGTTCAGGCCAAGGCTTCCCAAAAGGCCGATCTTGTCAAAATCAGTAATCCCCAATGTACCATTGATTGTATAGAACAATTTTTCTGAAAGCGGTCCCGTAAGGTTTACAGTTCCATAGATGCGGCTGTCGTCATCCTCAAGGTCAGCAGGTCCTGCAACATTCACTGCACAAAGGCCTTCAAAAGAAATTGTCTGGTTCTTAAAGACATAAGGCAATGAAACGCAAAGGGATCCGATTGCATAAGGAGCTGTAAAATCATAGAAATCCTTTTCATCAGACGGAGCCCAAACCTTGCCATTGCTTGTAATGACGGAAACATTCTTTACATTCTGCAAGCCTGTATAACCGCCGTAAACAGAAACCTCAACCCTGTTAGTTGAATATTTTGCAAACACGCCGTCATTTGGCTGGGCAACAACAAGGCCCGAAAGGTCGGAATAGAAGAAACGGCCTGCAGAAAAATCAAGCCCATTTCCATTGATCTTCCTTGATGTTGAGAATTTAAAAAGCGTACAGTCAAAGATAATGCTGCTTTCTGTTTTTCCGTCGTCACCAAACTGCTTTTCAAGTTTGTGTTCTACAGTTGCTTCCGCCGCAAACTTTGAAACTTCATCCTTTGAAACAGGAGTGGTAAAGGCACCGATGAATTTTTCCGACTGCTTGAGGAGAGGATCCTCGAACTTACCGTTGTAAAAATCAAGCTTTGTTGAATCAGCTACAATTGCCGAAAAATCGTAGGCAAAAGCCGAAGTTCCCAAAAGAACAGCAAGGGAGAGTATTGCGCCGCTTAATCTCTTCATTTACTTATCCTCCCCTTCTTTAACCTGATATTTTTCTATGCAGTCCGTAATTACGGCAAGAAGATTTCTTCCGCTAGGAACACTCATCGGGTCAACAGAAACATCAATGACTTCATCAGCCTTCATCTGCCTGAAAACATAGCGTGGCGAACCTACAAGCTTAAGCATAAGGCTTCCTTCAATTTTCCATGCGTAAGAACAGATTCCTGCAAGAGCCTTCATGCTGATTTTATCAGAAGCATTTACAGAAGATTCAACAACCCCCTTTTCCTTGAGAACTTTGAGGGCATCCTCATATCCAGATTCATTTCTCACAGTTCCGCGTGCACAACCTGCAAGATATGCAGCCTGTCCGTAAGTGGCTTCTTTTGCTGATATTATTTCAGATACCTTGTCTGCTGACTGGGCATACATGGCAAAGGAAACAAGTGAAGTAATTACAAGAGTAAAAATCTTTTTCACTTAATTCTATCTCCTTAAATTAAATTCCGTTCCGATTTTGAAAAGGCTAAAAGATTCGCTGCATGCAAAAGCATCCGCTACTGCACACTGACGGCATTTTAAACCATATCCAACTAATTATAGGTTCAAGAATTACAAAAATCAACTTATCATGGTAGAAAATGACGCTGGAGGAATCCCCACAATTTTACTTTAGCCAGATACATTTACTTTGCTTCAGAAGTAGTCTAAAATAAAGGAATACAGGGGGATATAGTCATGCCATTTAAATTGATAGGAACAATAGTTCTCGTTGTCCTTGTTGCAATCCTTACAGGATTCAATCTTTCTAACAAATGCACAATCTGGTTTTTCCACAATTTTGAAAACATTCCCGTTTTTGCAGCCCTTCTCGGTTCCTTTGTTGCCGGAGTCATAATTACAATCCCGTTCACTTTATATGGACGCAGAAAAAAGGACAGAAAGAACTGCAAGAAGACAGAAATCACAAACACCATTGCAGATACAGGCGCTGATGCAGAATAGTAAACGACAAATGAAAAGAATCATTGCAGCAACGGCTATTCTTCTTTCAGTCTCCCTTGCTTTTTCTCAGGCAAAAAGGTCCGCAGAAGAAATAAGAAAGAAGGCACTTGAACAGGAAACCGTACTTGATACAATAGATTACCTCAAGACCAATGCAGACAGTTCGGCAACTGCAGCGGACAAACGGGCCATCCTTTATTTTACCGCAACTCTGCAGGAACAGCTTGGACTTTACACAGATGCAAGCCAGTACTACGCAAAGGCTGCAGGAATGGCAGGCGGTCAGGCAAAGAACATGCCGAAAGTTTCAACGGAAGAAATCGTGATTTCCGCCGTAAGGGCCAGCCTTTCTTCCGGCGACTGGGAAACTGCCGAAAGCTACCTTTCAAAAGTCCGCTCGTCAAAGACAGAAACTATCCTTGCCTACACAAACCTTTACACCATCTGGTGCCAGCTTTGCAAGGCTTCCTCTGTAAACGAAACGGGGGATTCCATTGCAATGCTCCGTGCCTACAGTTCCATGCAGTCAATGAAAACCGTAAGGCCACAGGTTCTCCTGACCCTCTGGTACCTTACAGACGACAAGAACTGTGCGGCAACATTGAAATCGGAATACCCTAACAGTCCGGAAACTTCCATTGTAAACGGAACCAGCCAGATAATGAGCGTCCCTTTCTGGTATTTTGTAC
>JAUNCR010000014.1:5677-24337 GCA_030526505.1 Spirochaetales bacterium | reverse complement strand
GAAATGTCACAACCGTAATTCCGCAGGCAGAATCAAAGCCAAAAACAGAAAAAACAAAAAAAGAGAATGTCCCTCCTAAAAAAATAGATTCAGACATTCCGGCGGAAAGCGCACCGATTTTCAAGGGAAATTCCAATCCTTCAAAACAGGAGGCAATTCCCCTCAGGACAAAAACCGCTGGCAAAAAGCAGCAGCTGGGGCTTTTCAAATCAAAGGCAAATGCAGATGAACTCATAGGAAAGGTCCGTGCAAAAAACTTCGACGCCTATGCCTACAGCGAGACAAGGGCAAGCGGCACAACCTATTACATTGTCGTTGTAGATGAAAATGCTTCCCTTACCATGGGAAAGAAACTGAAGGATGCGGGCTTCGACTGCTACACCATAAGCAACTGAAACCTGCAAAAAAAGCCATCCTGATTCAAATCAGAATGGCTTTTTTTATCATCTAAAATTTAGTCCACTAAAGACCTAAAGAGTAAAGGCCTTCATCTTACCCTTTCCCTTAACATCGTATTCGTCAACAATATCAAAGGTTACATGGGCCATGGTCTTGTCCCTGACCGCTTCCGTTACAAGGATATGTCCCGGAGTACAGTTTGACTGCATGCGGCTTGCAACATTTACAGTATCCCCCCAAATGTCATAGATGAATTTTGATTTTCCGATGACACCGGCAACAACAGGCCCGCAGTTAATTCCGATTCTGATTTCAAAAGGAATCTTTGCTGTCTTATTGTATTCAAAAAGGTCCGTGTACATGCCGCGAGCAAAATCAACCATTACCTGTGCATTTCCTTCGCGAGGTTCCGGAAGTCCGCAGACAGCCATGTAGCAGTCCCCAATAGTCTTAACTTTTTCAACACCCATTTTTTTCGCACGGTCATCGAATTTCGAGAAGAGGTCGTTAAGGGCCATGACAACATCATCAGCCGAATGATTTGAGGTAGTTTTTGTAAAACCTACGATATCGGCAAAAAGAACCGTTACATCGTCAAAGCTGTCGGCTATTGTCTGGGCGTCAAATGTGTTTTCCTTGAGTCTTTCTGCAATAGGGTCAGGAAGAATATTCTTGAGGAGCCTGTCGGAATTGTCCTTTTCAATTTCAAGATCTACGGTTCTCTGGGTAACAAGAGTTTCAAGCTGAAGCTGCTTGACCATAAGAGCTTTTTCCCTTCCTTTGATTATTGCAACAACAATAGCTATAAGAAGTATCGCTACAAAAATCCAGAAAAGTGGCACCTGATAGAAGTATGGCTTGATCCTAAATGAAATCGTTACAGGCACTTCACTCCAAAGTCCATCGCTGTTGGAAGAATTGACCAGGAACCTGTAGTTACCTGGCTTAAGGTTTGTATAAGTTACGGTTCTGTGCGCAGTCACATCAGAATATTCTTTATCAAAGCCTTCCAGCATGTTCTTGAACCTTACAAGTTCGGAAGAAACAAAACTCAAACCTGTATAGGTAATGTCGATTTTCTTTACGCCCGGCTGAAGGACAAGATTGTCATTGTCGTGAACCGCAATGCTCTTTCCGTTTACGAGGAAAGATTCAATGTGAGTGTTCGGCATGATCTTGTTGTTCGTAGACTTCATCGGATCATAAACGGCGAAACCGTCGATGAGTGTAAAGTACAGCCTGCCGATGCTATCCCTCATGGAAAGTGAAGTTGAAGTTACTCCACCGCTTTTAAGGCCGTCATTTCTTGTAAAGAATTTTGGAACAAGGTTCTTTTTTTCTCCGTTCAGGTATTTTTCAAAATCAGATTTTTGGATTGAAGAAATACCGCGGTTACTTGTCATCCAGATTGTATCAGTGTAGTCATTTAGCATCTGAAAAATGGAGTCGGTTCCAAGTCCTATGCCTGCATTGAATGTGGTAAAGTTGTAACCGTCGAATCTTGAAATGCCTGTTCCGGTACAGATCCAGAAAATTCCCTTTTCATCCTGATTGATTTTAAAGACAACATTTCCGCTCAGACCAGACTGAGTGTTGTAACTCTGCACCACATTTCCGTTTCCAATGACATCAATACCGCCGCCATCAGTTCCAACCCAAATTCTGTTTTTGGAATCCACGAAAAGGCTCATGATGTAATCGTTGCAAAGGCCCTGGTCGCTGTTGTAGTTCCTGATTTTTCCATCAGGCATTACGCAGGCAAGTCCAGTTGTTGAACCGATCCAGAGGTTTCTGTCCTTATCGTCAACGCAGACACGAACTTTATCACCGATGATGCCGTCCTTTTCAGTCCAGTTGATGATGCCCTTCTTTGTTTTTCTTATTTGTCCGAGCTTTGAATAGCAACTGACAAGGAGATCCCCGTTACGGGCAAGCCCTACATGACGGATACGGATTCCCTTGGTCATCCTTGTGAGTTCAGTTTCAACTCTCTCTTCGCGGCTGTAGCACAGGATTCCGTCATCAGTACCAACCCATACATTTCCTTCAAGGTCCTGGCAAATGCAGTTTACGCCAACATTCAGCTGATATGTATTGAACTTACCAAGGGAAAGTTTTTCAACTCCGCCGTGATCCGTTGCAAACCAGATGTTTCCTTCACGGTCTTCAAGAATATGATTTATGGTATTGTCAGCAAGCCCCATCTCTGCAGTGTATTTTGAAATCTTCCCGTTCCTCAAAAGGTAAACTCCCCTGTCACTAAGGAACCAGAGGTTGGAAGAGCGGTCAAGGTAAATCTCGTTTACAAGACATGGAGGTATGTCCCTTAGAATAGGCATTTCATACTCAACGCCATTTTTGATCATGACAACACCATGGTGACTTATACCGAAAATCAGGTTTCCAAGATCATCCTGTCCAATGGCAGAAACCGTATAGGTTCCATATCTGTCATTCAAATAATCAAGAACATCATAGTGACGGAACCTTCCTTCACTGTAATAATAGATTCCGCCCTGTTTTGAAGTTGAAAGCCATATGCGTCCGGCAGTATCACAGTATAGGGCTACGGCAAGAACATGTTCATTATCAATGTTATCAAGCCCATCAGGCACGGACATAATTCCATCGGGCTTTATGAAAACTACACCGCTGGCAGTTCCAATCCATATGTTTCCAAGCTTGTCTTCAACAATGTCCCTGACCGAATTGTTAGGAAGCCCATTTGCCGTATCATATTTTGTAATTGTATCGCCGCTGATTTTTACCACGCCTTCATCATTGGAACCTATCCAAAGATTGCAGCCTGAATCCTCAAAGACAACACGGGCAGACCTGAACCCAAGGCTTTCGTTGGAATTCCTGTTCATGATGTTGAAGTTGATTCCGTCAAAACGAACGAGCCCGTCATAAGTACCCATGTACACATAACCGTCTTTTGTCTGGATTATGTCCGTAATGGTATTGCCTGGCAGACCATCAGCTGCAGTCCAAATATGGCTGACATAATCAGTAGGAAAATTCTGTGCAAAAAGAAAATGCAAGGCAGACAACTGAAATGAAATAATTAATGAAAAAAACTTCCTGACATTCATAGCTAGAATTATAACACAGAATTCAGCATTTACAGGGAATCAGGTAATATGAAAGGGGACAAAAAAAACGCCGCCGGAAGTGAACAAAACAACAACCAGCGGAGTTTTCAACTGAAGAAAACCAGTTTTTATTTAACGAATTCCTTCTTGAGGAAGTCAAGGTCAAGTTCTGGATAGAGGACATGAGCCTTAAGAAGCTTGTTTACCCTTTCGCGAGCAGCAGACTTTGTTTCATCGCTGATCACGATCTTACCCTTTGCAGGCTTTCCTTCCTTTGTAACGCCAGGCTTTGTGTTCTTGAGGACGAAGTCAACGATTGAAGCAACTTCCTTCATGTCTTCTTCGTTCATGCCAAGTGTTGTAAGGGCTGGAGTACCGAGACGAACGCCAGATGTCCACCATGCGCCGTTCTTGTCGTATGGAAGGGCATTTGCGTTTGCTGTGATTCCACATTCGAACATTGCAGCTTCTGCCTGCTTTCCTGTAAGTCCGTAAACTGTAACATCAGCGAGCATAAGGTGGTTGTCTGTTCCGCCTGTCTGGAGTGGAATGTTGTATGACTTGAGTGCTTCAGCAAGAGCCTGTGCATTCTTTACAACCTGTGATGCCCATGCCTGGTAAGCAGGTGTATTTGCTTCCTTGAAAGCGATTGCCTTTGCAGCCATAACATGACCGAGTGGACCACCGAGAACCATTGGACAACCCTTGTTTACATAGTCCATGTATTCCTTCTTGCAGAGGATCATTGCACCGCGAGGACCGCGAAGTGTCTTGTGTGTTGTTGTTGTAACGATGTCTGCCCATTTTACTGGATCGTAGTCGCCCTGGAATACCTTACCTGCAACGAGACCTGCAAAGTGAGCCATGTCTACCATGAGGACTGCACCGCACTTGTCTGCAATCTGGCGGAATCTCTTGAAGTCGATCTTGCGTGGGTATGCAGAGAAACCTGTCAAAAGGATGAGAGGCTTAACTTCCATTGCCTGCTTTTCGATTGCATCGTAGTCAAGGAGACCTGTCTTTTCGTCTACGCCGTATGGATGTGATTCAAACATACGAGCAGAAACATTCATCTTGTAACCGTGTGTAAGGTGTCCACCGCATGAGTAGTCGAGACCCATGAGTTTCTGGTTTCCGAACTTCTTTCTGAGCATGTCGAACTGTTCTGCTGTAAGGTCGTTGAGTGACTTTACGCCAAGTTCTTCGAGAGTTGGAGTTTCAACCTTTGCGCTGAGGATTGCCCAGTAAGCAACAAGGTTTGTATCTGCGCCAGAGTGTGGCTGAACATAAGCATAGTCTGCACCAAAAAGTTTTTCTGCTTCGCGAGCTGCTGTGTTTTCAACTGCATCGATGTTCACGCATCCGCCGTAGTATCTGTGTTCTGGATAGCCTTCTGCATACTTGTCTGTAAGAAGGTTGCCCATAGCTGACTGAACTGAAAGAGAACAGTAGTTTTCAGAAGCAACAAGCTTAAGGTGGCTTCTCTGGTTTTCAAGTTCGTTTACGATAGAAGCTGCGATATCCGGACCAACTGCTGCAACCTGCTGAATATTTGCAACATAGGCACACATTGCGGCATTAGGTTTGTTACCGCAAGAAGCAAGATAGTTTTCCAATGGTGTAGACATAATTTACCTCGGTTATAGTATATTTTTAACAATACTAAAGAATTTTAAGTATTTATGCAATTATCAAAATGCAAATATATCTTATAGAAAATGTTACCCAAATATCGAATATTCATAGATAGATATGAATGTACTACCAGAAAACCCACGTCAATTCGCCAAACTGAAGGTAAATGGAATCGGACTGCGCATTTTTGCCCTGCAAAAACGCTTGCCAACCTTCAGAATGGCTCCGTTGCCGTTTGCCTTTTCTTCCCGTACATTCAAACTGCATTTGATAATTCGATACTTAGGCAACAGCTTATTTAGCAAAATCATTTAAACACATAACAAAATTATTTGGATAGAAAAAAAACTCTATTTATAATAGATTTGGAATATGGATAACAATTTCTATGAGAATGGCCTGAAATTTGAATGCAGGAGATGCTCCTACTGCTGCGGAAACGGACCTGGGTTCGTTTACCTTTCAAAGGTTGACCTGGAAAGATTCTGCTCGCATTTTGAAATGGAACCGGTTGCTTTCGTGGAAAAATACTGCAGGTGGGCAGACTATTACGAGGGGAAAAAAGTCCTTGCCCTCATAGAAACAAAAAAACTTGAATGCGTGTTGTGGAACAATGGCTGCACCGCATACGAAGGCCGCCCGATCCAATGCAGGACCTGGCCTTTCTGGGACTGGATGGTAAAGGAAAAAAGTGCCTGGGATGAATGTGCAAGGGATTGCCCCGGCATGAACAACGGACCGGTTCATTTAATGGAAGAAATAGAAAAAGCAGCAAAAGAATACAAGGAGAACATTCCCCTTGATTACGAGCAGTGGCAGGCAGAATACCTTTAGTCAAATTTTCCGTTGCGCCTTAACCAGGCCACGGACTTTTCAAGGGAACCGACGGTTTTCACTTCGATGACGCACCTGGCATTGCATTCCCTGGCAAGAGCTAGGCGGGCATCCAGGTTCACATCACCCTTTCCAAGTTCCTGATGGCATTTTCCACCGCGGTTAGCCCTGGTCCCGTCGTGAATGTGAAAATGACAGAGCTTGTTTACATGGGCAAGGAGATATTCCATATCCTTTTCATCGTGGCTGATGCTGTGCCCCACATCCCAAGTCAAGCCAAAAACAGGACTTTCCAAAAGATAATTCACGGCTTTCTTTTCAAAATCAGTGAAACCGTCAGTATTTTCAATGCAGATCCTTATTCCGCTGTCACCGACGCACCTTTCGCAAAGCTTCCGGAAATTGACAATGGTTTCAAAATATTCACCGAACCTTTTTTCGTGGATGTAAACTTTTTCATCCGGAAGGGTTATGTAAATGCCATGATTCATGTGCATGTTGATTACGGGACACCCGGCTTTTTTTGCAAAATCAACGGTAGCCTCCACAGTTTTCAGCCAGCCTCCCCTGACAAAATCGTTGGACTGGGAAACATCAAGTCCTTCACTTAAGTGGATGGTAAAATAGATGCCGTATTTGTCTTTCAATGCGGAATAATGTCCAGCATCAAAAAACTGAACCTGATATTCCGGAAAGTTCATGTTCACCTCGATGAAATCAAGGCCGAGTTTTTTGCAAAGGCTGCAGTTTTCTTCGAGGCATCCAAGTTCAATAAGCACTGGCATTCCGTAGTTCATAGGCACTTCCATAAATTTTAATTATGGATGAGATTTTAGCATCATATCCAGTAAAGGTTTTTCACCAGGTAAAAAAAGCAACAATAGGGGCAAAAATCACGCTTTTTCACAAATTCGTATTATAATCTAGGGGAAGAGGCCTTATTTTGAATTACTACGGAATATGTTTCATTCTTTCGCTTATTCTCGCAACGATTTTCATTTTTAAAATCACTTCCAACCAGTCCGTTGTCCTTGCCCTTTTCTATGTTTTTGCGGCAGTCAGTAACTTTGGTTTCTGGCAGAGAAGCATATCTCAAAACCTTGACCATGCAATTTTTGCACAGCAGATAACTTATGTAGGAGGATGCTACGCCACCCTTTCCCTGATTTTCATAATCCTGTTCCTCTGCAAGACAAAAATCTACAGGATCATGAGGCTTGTTCTTTTCATTTCGTCCACTTCGATTTTCATAACTTCTTTGACAATCGGCAAAAGCGACCTCTTTTACAAAAGCGTAAGCCTTTCCATTGAAAACGGAGCTTCAAACCTTACAAGGGAATACGGACTGTTCCATCATATATTCTACATTTTCCTCATAGTCTACTATCTGTACAGTTTTTCCGTTCTTCTCTATGTAATAAGAAAGAAGAGGGAAGTTTCCATAAAGGCAGTAGCCAAGCTGCTTGTCATTACCGGCTTTGGTCTTTTCGCTTATTTCGGAAGCCGCTCACTTTTTGAAATCGACCTGGTTCCATTCTGGTATGTCATTTCAGGAATCTTCCTCATACTGATTCAGAACAACATTGAACTTTACAACATAGACAAGACTGCCGTTGCCTCAATGCTCATGCAGAACACCTACGGCATCGTTTCCTTCGACATGAGCTACAGGTTCCTTGGATGCAACACCAGGGCAAAGGAAATTTACCCTCCCCTAAAAAAGCTTGTCGTGGACAAGAAAGTGGATTCCAGCGATTATGAACTTAAGGAACTGGAGTCCTGGATTGAATTCTTCAACAGGAACATCAAGTCTGAATTCTATTACAAGAAGAACAGCAGCTTCTATAAAGTTGATTCAAAACCCCTTTACATCGGGAAAAAGCAGAAGGGTTACCAGCTGATTTTCTCTGACTGCACGGAAGAAAAAAACAGGGAATCAAACCTCATCAAGATATCCATTACTGATGAACTTACGAAACTTTTTAACCGCCGCGCCTTTGAAGAAGAAATTGAAAAGATTCAGTCGGACGGTATTCCTGAAGATTTCACAATCATTTCCTTTGACCTTAACGGCCTTAAGGCTGCCAACGACAACAAGGGCCATGCTGCAGGTGACGAACTCATCATCGAAAGCGCAAAAACCCTCAATGCCGTAATCCAATCCTACGGCTATGTCTACAGAACCGGCGGCGATGAATACATTGCCATTGCCATCTGCACGAAGGAAGAGCTGGAAGAGATTTACAGGCTCATAGACAATTACTCAAAACTCTGGAAGGGAACCTATTCCACTGGCCTCAGCATTTCAAAAGGTGCTGCATCAAGCACGGAATTCCCGGACTATTCCATCGACCAGCTTGAAAAAGAGGCCGAGCAGAGAATGTACAAGGACAAAACCAGATACTATCTGGAATCAGGAATCGAAAGAAGAAAGAGATGACAAAAAAGGGAAATCCGAAAGTTTTCAGATTTCCCTTTTTCATTCATGCAATTTTTACAATTTATTTCTGTCGAACTCAGGATGTTTCTCATAGAATTCATCCGCCAGAATGTCCATTATGTAACGGTCATAAAATTTACTTCCCCGCTGAACCTGCTGACGAAGAACTCCCGCCATCTTGAATCCCACCTTTTCATAGCAGTGAACGGCCCTTTCGTTAAAGCTGTAGACATGAAGGAATACTGAATGAAGGTTAAGGCGACGGAATCCATAATCAAGAATAAGCCCAATGGCTTCTGCTCCATATCCTTTGTCCCAATAGTCCCTGTTACCGATTGCTACTCCAAGTTCTGCAGTGGAATTAAGAAGGTCGATGCCGTCCAGACCGACACTGCCGATAAGTTCTTCCTTTTCAATATCTATTATGGAATAGTCCTGGCATGAAGGATTTGGGTTTTCAAGCCATTTGCGCTCCCCATCGACTGTCAGGTATGCACCGGACATCAAAAGTCCCTTTGACACTTCCAGATCGTTCAGGAATGCCGCATATTTTTCTGCATCTTCACCTGTCATTGGCGAAAGATAGATTCTTTTTCCGATTATTTTCTTAATGTGCATGATCACTCCTTTTTTTGATTCACCGTTGGACCTTTAGGCAACCTGACTTTTACAATTCATCATTATAATCTTTGTACCAGACAGGTTCCTTTGCGTCGGCACCGTCAGCCCCGATGAATTTGTTCATCCAGATAATTCCTAGCCACTGTCCCTTTTTAATTCCCGCATTGTGGAAATGGCCTACCTCTTCAAACCCCAAAGATTTATGGAATCCAAGGCTGGCTTCATTGGTATCTACGATAACTGCGTAAATGTACTGGAAGTTCTGTTTTTTCAAGGTTGAACTGAACCTGTTGTAAAGAGCAGTTGCTATTCCGCTGCGCCTTGGGGAATCGGCTGCAAGAACGATGGTCCATTCCACATTCCACTTGTAGGCATCGTGGGGACGCAAAGGTTCACCGCAACAGTAGCCAAGAATTTTTCCGTTTTCATCTTCAGCAACATAGAAAGGATATTTTTCTTTTGTATCGATTATTTTTTCGCGGTATTTTTCAACAGATGGATTTTCAATGGTAAAGGTAACATTAAGTCCGTCAACATAGGCCCCATAAATATCGTGGCAAGCAAGGGCATCGCATTCTTCTGCAACTCTGATTCTGAAATTCATCCTGGTACCTCCATTTTACCCGTCATCTTACATAATCTATAAAAACAAAGAAAAATCAACCTGTAAATCGGCAAAATCATTATTCAAAAAGAACTAAAACTGTGCTATAATGGAGAAAAATCGGATTGAAAATGAAAAAAAAGATTTCTCTGTTTAAGAACTTACGCCTCAATTCAAAAACCAGCGAAGAAGCAATGTCACTCATGTATTCTTCCTTCTACAAAATCTTGAGGTTGAATTTAAAAAAAGACTGCTATGAAGAAATCATGGTGTTTTCTAAGGAAAAACTTCCTGACAGAGGATATTCACACAACTTTTCCGACTGGTCAAAAAACTTTGCCATGACCGGAAACATTTACAAAGACGATATAGAAGACTATCTGGAATTCATCGACATGAAGAAAATCAAGGAAAGATTCCAGACAAATCCAAAACAATACACGGTAAAGTACAGGCGCAACATCGACGGAATCATGAGATGGGTTTCACTTGACCTGATTCCTTGCCAGAATTACAGTGAAAAAAATCAGATTGTCTACCTTTATGTCCGCGACATCCACGATTCACTTTCAAAGGAATTGAACGACTCCCACTTTCTTCAGATGGTTTCGGAAGCCATTACAAGAAGCTATCTTGCCTGCGTTTACATTAACATTGAAAGCAATTCTTCAAGATTGATTTATGCAGACGAAAAAATCAGGCCATTCCTGAACGAATCAACCCCGATGCAGGAAACCCTGAACAATTCAATCAACTATTTCATTGCTCCCGAATACCATGCAAGGATGAGGGAGTTCTGCGACCTGAGCACTCTGGGAGAAAGACTCAAGGGAAAATCAATAATCACATCCGAATATGTTGGAACCGGCGGACATTTCTGCCGTGCAAATTTCATTCCGGTTGGATATGGAACCGATGGAAAACTGAAAAGCGTCATCTACACCAACAGGCTTGTCGACGGTGAAATCATAAGCCTTCGCGGACAACTTGAAACTGAAAGGGCCCTTGTGGAATGCCTTACAACCCTTTCCGGTTCAGAAGATTTTTCAGAAGCAAACGCAAAGATCCTCAAAAACATCGGTGAATTCTACGACGGCGACAGAGCCTACATATTCAAGATTGACTATGAAAATCAGACTGCAGACAATGAATTCGAATGGTGCAACAACTATGCTAAATCTCAGAAAAACTTGCTCCAGGACATAAAGCTTTCCTTCTTCTCAAGATGGCTGGACCTGTTCAGCAAAAAGGACATCGTATTCCTTTCAAACATAGCGGAAGAACTTGATGCAGATTCTATCGAATTCAAATTCCTCAACGACCTTGAAATAAAAAGCATCATCGTAACTCCATTCTATGACAATGAAAACAAAAAGATTACAGGGTTCATGGGCATAGACAATCCTAAAAGAAACCTTGAAACGGACATTGTCATCCGCTCTGCAGCCACATACATCATGGAAGAAAAGCTCAAGCAGACCTATACTGAAGAGCTTTACAGAATGAGCTATTCGGACACCATGACAAAAACCCTTAACCGTGCAGCCTACATCCGCGACATGGAAAAACTGCGTACACAGAGCGAACTCAACACCGGAATCCTTTATGCAGATGTCAACGGTCTTAAGGACACAAACGATACAAAGGGACACGAAGCCGGCGACATACTCATCGAATCCGCAGTTTCACTCCTCAAGAAATATTTCAGCAGGAAAAAAGACAAGGTATACCGTCTTGGCGGTGACGAATTCGTAGTCATCAGTTCGGACATTTCGGAAAAGGAATTCCAGACTGTAGTTGCAAACCTTAAGGACATTCTGAAAAGCAACTGGATTCTCAGTTGTGGCGGCGCATGGTTCCAGAGAATTTCCGACATTGACCAGGCAACAAGAGACGCTGAAAAATCCATGTACAAGAACAAGGCAGACTACTACGCAAGCAACAGCCATGCCGACAGGCGAAGATAGAAGGCGATTTCACAGGATTTTACAAAACTGCTTTCATTGATATAAAGCCTCTTTTCTACTATAATATTGTTCAAAATTTATCCAGATTAGAGGACCAAAATGAAAGCTATCGAACTCGAAAAAGCTTACAACCCTAAGGATTTTGAAGACAGAATCTACAACCAGTGGGTTGATTCAGGCTGTTTTAAACCAGTTTCTGATGAAAAATCACCATTACACGCATCTTACCTTTCAAAAAGCAAGAACTCAGCAGTTTCTAAATATACAGTCGTCATTCCACCTCCAAATGTTACTGGTGTCCTTCACATGGGACACGGCCTTAACAATACACTCCAGGACATTGTTGTTCGCTACCACAGAATGAAGGGAGACAACACTCTCTGGGTTCCAGGTACAGACCACGCAGGTATCGCAACACAGAATGTTGTTGAACGCCAGCTCAAGAAGGAAGGTCTTTCCCGCAACGACCTCGGTCGTGAAAAGTTCATTGAACGCACATGGAAGGTTAAGGAAGACCACCACGCAACAATCGTTAAGCAGCAGCGCAAGCTTGGTAACAGCGTAGACTGGGACCGCGAACGCTTTACATACGACGAAGGACTTTCAAAGGCAGTTCGTGATGTTTTCGTTACACTTTACGAACGCGGACTCATGTACAAGGGACAGCGCCTTGTAAACTGGTGTCCTCGCTGCGGTACAGCCCTTGCAGACGACGAAGTTGACCATGAAGACACACAGGGTGCAATGTATCACCTCTACTACGAATACGCAGACGGTACAGGAAAGATTGAAGTTGCAACAACTCGTCCTGAAACATTCTTCGGAGATACAGCCGTTGCAGTAAACCCAAGCGACGAACGCTACACTGCCCTTGTAGGAAAGAAGCTCAAGCTTCCTCTTACAGGAAAAGAAATTCCAATCATTGCCGACGACTATGTAGACAAGGAATTCGGAACAGGTATGGTTAAGATCACTCCAGCCCACGACCCTAACGACTGGGAAGTTGGTAAGAGACACAATCTTGAAGTAATCAACCTTCTTACTCCAGACGGAAAGCTCAACGAAAATGTTCCTGAAAAATACCGCGGACGCAAGCCTGAACAGGCTCGTAAGATTGTTCTTGAAGACCTTACGGAAGCAGGACTTTTCAAGGGTGAAGAAAAAATGACTCACTCTGTAGGCCACTGCTACCGCTGTAAGACTGTAGTTGAACCATATTTGTCATACCAGTGGTTCGTAAAGATGAAGCCAATGGCAGACAAGGCTCTTGCAGCATGGAAAAACGGAGAAATCCAGTTCTTCCCTAAGAAGTGGGAAAACACATACGAGCACTGGCTCACAAATATCCGCGACTGGTGTGTAAGCCGCCAGATCTGGTGGGGACACAGAATTCCAGCCTGGTACTGCCAGGACTGTAACGAAACAATGGTAAGCCGCGAAGATGTATGCAAGTGTTCAAAGTGCGGAAGCTCTAACCTTAAGCAGGATCCAGATGTTCTCGACACATGGTTCTCTTCTTGGCTCTGGCCTTTCTCTACTCTCGGATGGCCACAGGAAACAGAAGACCTTGCAAACTTCTATCCAACAACAGCCCTTGTTACAGCATACGACATCATCTTCTTCTGGGTTAGCCGCATGATCATGGCAGGCCTTGAATTCACAGGAAAGGCCCCATTCCATGACATTTACATCCACGGTCTCGTTCGCGACAAGCAGGGACGCAAGATGTCCAAGTCCCTCGGAAACGGAATCGACCCTCTTGAAATCATCGACATGTACGGTGCAGACGCCCTCAAGTTTACGCTCAGCTACATGTGTGCACAAGGACAGGATGTTCTTGTAGACAAGGACAGTTTCAAGATGGGGTCAAAATTCTGCAACAAGGTTTGGAATGCATCCCGCTACATTCTCGGAAACCTTGAAGGCCGCACACTCATTCCTGTAACAGACTCAGATCTTACAGAACTGGACAAGTGGATCTACACAAGACTTGATAACGCAGTTGCAAATGCAAAGGATGCATTTGAAGCATACCGCTACAACGACGGTGCAAGCGCAATCTACGAATTCTTCTGGAACGACCTTTGCGACTGGTATGTTGAAGCAACAAAGCTTTCATTCAAGAACGGCGACGACAGGGAAAAGGACCGTGCAGTTTCAGTGCTCCTCAATGTACTTGAAGAATCACTCCGCCTCATGCACCCATACATTCCGTTTGTTACAGAAGAAATCTGGTCAAAGCTTCCACTTGCAGAAATCGTTGAAAACCGCAAGAAAGCAGGTGCACAGAAAGTAATCACAAACAGCGAATACACAGGCCTCCTTGTAGACGCTCCATACCCTGAAGTTGTTGAAGCTCGCAAGAATGCAGAAGTAAGCGCAAGATTCGATGTCCTTAAGGAACTTATCCGCAATGTTCGCGGACTCCGAACAGAATGTGGAATCGATCCAGCCCTCAAGATCAGCATCGCAATCAAGATTGCAGCTGGAACAAATGCAGAAGTAATCAGAGAGAAGACAGACATGATCCAGCTCCTTGCTGGTATCAAGACAATTGAATTTGTTGAAGCAAACCCGGCAAAGTCAATCGGTACTGTAGGAACAGGTTACGAAGCATTCCTCCTTGTTGACGAAAACATCAACATCGAACAGCTTGCAGCAAAATTCAGGAAGGACATTGACTGGGAAAAGGAAAATGTTCGCCGCAGCGAAAACAAGCTTAACGGCAAGTTTGCGGAACATGCACCTGCAGAACTTGTTCAGGCTGAACGCGACGCCCTTGAAGTTGCAAAGAGCAAGATTGAAAAGCTTGAAGGTTACTTAAGCAATTTATAGTTCATAATTTACAATTCATAATTTAAGGATGTTAATTCTTGATTTTTGGTATATAATGCTATTAGCCAGATGATTATGAATTATTCATTCTTAATTATGAATTATCTAACGGGGGCTTGGTTATGGCAAAATATGAAATGGCTACTGAAAAACCATCAAAAATGGATACGGACAGAATGCTCCAGCTTTCAAACATTTCATTTGCGCCATATATCCAGCTTTCTACAAGTCTAATCGGCAAACAGCGTCACGCAGGCGGCAACATGTTCCGCCATCAGATTGACACCATGGGCATTCTCATTGACTATGGTTACATTGACTCTGTATTGCTCAAGGCAAGCGTTGTTCACGACACTGTGGAAGACATCCCTGATTTTGACGAAAGTCTTATTGTAAACGCAGACGCAGACGGAAAGGATGTCCTTACCCTGGTTCTTGAAGTTACAAAAAGACAGGGAGAAAAGAAAGACGACTTTCTTAAACGCATCATCAACTTCGGTTCTCAAAAGGCAAAACTTTTGAAATGTGCAGACAGAATCAGCAATATGATAAGTCTTGGTTTTGTTACCGATGCAAAATTTATTGAACGCTACTGCAACGAAACTGAATTCTACATTCTTCCAATTGCAATTGAAGTTGACTACAACATGTACCAGGAATTGATCAACCTGATCATGACCCGTCGCCAGTACCTTGAACAGATCAACTACTTTGACACCCCAAAAGAATAACTCAACCAGTAACTTTTAACCCAGCAAGATATTCCTTGTGTTCTTCTGTTACGCGATAGCTTTCCCTGGCCTTCTGAATGGTTTTGTTGTGTACCCAGGGACTTAATTTCTTTCCTTCAATAATTTTTACGGCATCATCCCATTGTTTTGCGAGGGCAGTTGCAAAATACCAGGCCTGCATCATGTTCACATAGTATTCATCACTTCGGATGTCAGCTATCGTATCCAGATGTTTCGGGTCAAACTTTTCATCAAGGAAATAGGTCATGAACACATCAATACCATATCTTATGGTGTATGTTTTCTTACTTTTGATCCATTTATGGGCAAGTAAAAGAACTTTTTCAGAATTCTTTTTGAAGACCTTCGGATGACAGGTGTCGCACACGGCCCAATTGTCAATGAAAGGCAGAAACTCCAGAAACTTTTCCATGCATTCATCATAATCCTTTATCTGTTCTATTAGAAATGAATGAAGAAAATTTTCTTCCTGGTATTTATGGGGAAGAGTACAGAGAAATTTTTCAACTCCATATTCACTTTTGTTCGCAGACATTTCCTTTGCAAATGCCCTGAGCCTTGGAACCCTTACCCCGATTACATTTTTCTTATCTAAAGTTGGTGTAAGGCCAGCCTGAAATTCCCTGTACTTTTCATCCTGCATTTCAAATAATTTTTTCTGTATCTTTGTCATGTCTATCCCCGTAAAATTATAATTGACTATTATGAAGTTGTAATATATATTTTCAAAAATTACAAACTGGGAATGATGTTCTCCCGTGGATTAAAATCCTAAACCGCTTTACAAGCTGATGGCGTCTGCAATTTTTTACGCAGGCAGTATCAGCTTTTTTTATTGCTGCGGACCTGCAAAGGAGTTTTACATGTTGCTTTCAATGTCTCTTGTACTTATGGTAGGAATGTTTTTGGGATTCCTCTGCAAAAAAATTCGTCTGCCCGCCCTTGTGGGAATGATAGCCACAGGAATTATCCTGGGCCCTCACTTTCTGAACATTATTGATCCGAAACTCCTTTCAGTTTCTTCAGAACTAAGAAGGATTGCCCTCATAATCATTCTTATGCGTGCGGGACTTTCACTGGATGTGTCGGGGCTTAAAAAGGTTGGAAGGTCTGCAGTGCTCATGTGCTTTGTCCCGGCAACACTTGAAATAATCGGATATATTCTTATAGCACCTTGCTTACTTGGAGTATCTATACTTGAAGCCGGAATAACAGGTGCAGTCCTCGCAGCGGTATCTCCCGCCGTAATAGTTCCAAGAATGATAAGGCTTACGGAAGAAGGCTACGGGACAAAAAAGCAGATTCCTCAGATGATTCTTGCAGGGGCAAGCGTAGACGATGTTTTTGTAATCGTGATTTTTTCAACCTTCCTAAGCATGGCACAGGGAAATGGAATTGACGCAATGCAATTTGTAAGGATTCCTTTTTCCATCATAATAGGAATCATAGCTGGGGTTGCCGTAGGTCTTGCCTCAGGTTTCCTTTTCAAAAAAATCCATACAAGGGATTCTGCTAAAGTACTCATCCTTCTGAGCATTGCCTTTATTCTGGATTACATCGAAGTTAAATTCGGAAACGCAGTTCCATTCAGTGGACTCATAGCAGTAATGGCCATGGGAATCGGACTTCAGAAAAACAGGAAGGAAACAACCGTAAGGCTTTCTGCAAAATTCAACAAGCTCTGGGTTTGTGCGGAGATAGTCCTCTTTGTTTTGGTTGGAGCATGCGTAGACATTTCCTATGCAAAGGAAGCAGGACTAAACACACTTTCTTTAATACTAATCGTTCTCCTCTTCAGAACTGCAGGTGTTTTTCTTTGCGTAGCCGGAACCAACATGAACCTTAAGGAAAGGATTTTCTGTGCATTCAGTTACATTCCAAAGGCAACGGTCCAGGCAGCCATAGGAGGAATTCCTCTCGCGCTGGGACTTGGCTGCGGCAACATTGTTTTAACCGTAGCGGTCATGGGCATTCTGATTACAGCCCCACTTGGAGCAGCCTTAATCGACCTGTTTTACAAGAGAATGCTGGCAAAAGACTAAACTGTCAGGTTAAAGGTAGTTATTATAGAAATTCGCACTATATTAAAGATATGGATATTGATGACATCTTCGCAATGATGTTTTATGACAACGCTGCAAAAATTACTCATCCGGGACAGTTGGACAATTTTAGGGAGATCCTTGAAGACAATTTCATGGAAAACTGCTATCTGTTCAATGAAGAAGATCCCCTTGAGTACGCAGTTAAAGAAACTGTTTACGATGAAGCCGTTACCAGCGATTTTGACGAAAAAATAATCCGTAGGGCTCTGGAACTTGGATATTACCCTATGTCCATGAAAAAAAGGGTTACGAAAATAGCAGAACTCACGGAAAAAGATTTTGAGCACATTAAAGACAAAGGCAAGGGAAAAAAAGAGGAATTTTTCCGCAACTTTCTGACCATTAAGTATCATACAAACAAGCTCATCATTCCTTTTGAAAAGCTTCACACTTAAAAAAAACTAAACTCCTGGCTCAAAGGTAAATTTGCAGATTACACACTTACCTTCAACAAAGCCTATGGCCAATGCATAGAAGAACTTTTAAAAGCCTACCCTGAAACCTGGCTTACGAAAGACCTTTTAGAAAAATACAGGCAAATCCATGAAAATCCGGATGACAAAGTCAGCATTGATTCAGTGGAAATCTGGCATGACGGAAAACTTGTGGCAGGAGAAATAGGATTTACAACCCACAATGTCTACGCCAGCCTGAGCGGATTCCACAACGAAGATGATATTGGAACAGTTCAAATGTGCGTCCTTGGACTCTTTCTGAAAAACAACGGATATGCATATTGGGACCTTGGCATGGAACTTGAATACAAGTACAGGTACGGAGCCATTTCCTGCACGAGGGACGAACAGGAAAAATACCATGCTTCCTTGGGCAAAGAAAAACTTACCTTCCCAAAGGAAGAAATAAAACTTTCCGATTTTCTTAAGTACCTGTAATCATAAAAAAAAGAGCCTTGAGTTTCTCAAGGCTCTTTTCATTAAATCACAATTTGCTTTCGTACAAAATTATTTCTTTGCAACAAGCTTTGCCTGTGTATCTGGATTGTACATTGCAAGAACTTCCGATGCAAAGTTTGCATCCAGTTCGCTTCTGTAGCTCTGAATCTGCGAAATGTAGTTGAGGGTTGTCTGCGGAGTATTGTTCTTGCGAACTTTGTTTGCTCCGGCATTGTACATTGCAAGGGCTGCAATATCATTGCCTGCTGTGTTAAGGCAGAAACGAAGGTGTGCAAGGCCATAGCGGGCAGAAATCTTTGGATCGTAGAAATCAGATTCTTCAAGTTTTGGGAAACTTGTGTTGTTAAGCTGGTAAAGACCACGGTCAATGCTTCCGTTTGTATTCTTGTGCATTGCGTTGATCCTGTACTTGCTTTCCGTATGAGCAAGGGCAAATGCCAGTGAAAGCGGAATGCTGTA
>JAUNCR010000014.1:0-5667 GCA_030526505.1 Spirochaetales bacterium | reverse complement strand
GGATGGCATCAGAAATTTCACGGTTGTTTACAACGCGGCTGTAATACCATTCAACTGCTGCACGGCTTGATGACTGGCGGTAAAGTGTAAGTCCAGTATCTTCCTTTCTTTTGTTTTCGATTACAAGTTCAGGATATTCTTCTTCAAAAAGGCTTTCGTATGTCACCTTCTGGTCTTCGGCAACATCGTAGTATGAACCAAGTGAAATAACTTCATGGTTTGTATTGTCTTCAGGAATGAAAACTGCAATGCCAACGCAAACAGCAACAAAAAACAAACTGAATGCAACTGTTCCTGAAACAAGCTTGATCAAATCTTCGCGTTCAAATCCCATCTTTTCCCCCGATTACCTAGAATATAATGCATTTTGACAAATTCGTCAAAAATGTTCAAGAGAATTCGATGAAATTTCTTTGCAATTCTTACGCTATTTCGCAAGGATTGCCATATTTTGTTAAATTTTTACTATTTTATCGTTACTTTCAGACAATCCTGAATCCTTTGTAAAATAGATGTAATGCTTGTGTTTTGCACTAAGTTCTTCCATAAAGAATTCGGGGTCGGCTTCAGATGGAACTGCAAAACCGATGATGTTTTCGCAATCCTTGATGCGGCGGGCACAATGCTTCATGCTGGCAACGAAAGCTTCCTTCTTTGATTCGTCATCACAGGAAGAATCGCATTCAGGAACAACATATCCGTAAGTTCCTTGCTCTTCCATTTCCTTAAACTGGTCCCTGAGGTTTGCAAGGAATGCTTCGTCGTAGGAATCTTCATCCAAACCGACTTCAGTCCACTTTACGGCGTATGATTTGATTCTATCAGAACCAACTTCAGCCTTTGATCCGTCAAGAAAATAAAGTTCATTTTTTTCAGAATAGAATTTTGCTTCGATTTTCATAGGCAGAATATAGCACAAAAAAAAGTTTTAGTGTATCTCTTGGAATTGCAAAGTTACTCCAAAGAGCAAAAAAAACTATACAAGTTCTTTCTATTATTATATAATCAGACTAACGATTGTTTATTTACCAGGGGTTTTTCAATGGCAGACAAAATCACAGCAGACAAAGTAATCAGGGCATTTCTTGACGCAGCCTTTATGCGTTCAGAAGGAAACACAAGCCTTGCGGATATTGCTGACATCCTGCACATCAAGAAGGCTTCCCTTTACAATCACTTTGAAGGCCGTGACGATATTGTAGAAAAAACTCTGGAGTCCTGCGCCGACTACCTTGCAGCAATCAGTTTCATTCCGGGCGACATAGCCTCCGTTGCAAACAAATATCCTGCAGAAACAGTTCTCAAGGGAATCATCACCCGCTATGTTAAAATGCACGAAAAACTTCCTTTGTTCCAGATTTACACTTTTGTAGAAAGCATGAAGTATTTCAACAGGCGTGCTACAGAGATCATTGCCGACGAAAACAGCAAGCTCGTTGAACAGACAGAAAAGACTTTGGTGGAACTCAGGAAAGTCGGAAAGATTTCCATTGCAGAAGACAAGATCCGTCCTGCCGCAAAATGGTTCGTAGCAGGAATCAACGACCTTCTTTCAAATTACCTTATGGCCCGCAAGCAGGTTGTAATGACAAGCCCACAGTCAGGGGAAGGCGAACTTTTCCAGCTTGAGCCTGATGAAAAGGGAATCGAAAAAATCAATCTCCTTGTAGAAGCATTCTGCAAGATGCTTTAGCGATAAAAAAAGCCTTTGGTTTTCCAAAGGCTTTTTTTATCGCTAAGTTTTTTTACATTGCTAATTTCAGTTTGATTCCAGCCTTACCAGCAACTGTTCCAGTTTTTCCGAATACTGCCTGTCTGCGGCCCAGGTTCCGGCAAGGCCTTCTATGGTTGGAGACTTGCCTCTTGGATTTACATACCTGTACCTTGGGTCAATGCATTCGTTCACAAGGACAACCTCTGCTGTCGTTGCATAGGCGTGCAGATGCTGAACATGGGCACGAACCCCCAGCTGCTCGGTTTCAAAAGCAAGGCCGCGCTGCTCTTCATTGATGGCACCCAAACCGCAATAGTTATGCATGTCAGGAGTTACAAGGTTTCCATACTGAAGGAATCCTGTTTCATGGCACATCTGGATGAAGGCACAGTCGCTGTTGATTCCTTCCATGCCCGCTTCTTCAATGTAAAGGCCTGCAAGAAGCTGAACGGTTTCACGGTCGGCCTCAGGATTGTTCATCATGAAAAATTCAACAAGCTCCGGTGCAGTCATTACACCGCGACCAGTAAGGCTGCGGGAAATGACCTTGTGATGCCTTGTTGAAACACAGCCTGCAAAAAGCATTGTTGCAAGGGCAATGGCAGCAATGAAAAACTTCTTCATCAATTATTTTCCTTCGATTGTTGTTCCGACATAATCCTTGTCGTTAAGGATGTTCTCAATGTTGTCGATGTTCTTTCCGGCAGCACAGATTACCTTAAGGCCAAGTTCCTGAGCCTTCTTTGAAGCAATAGGATCAAAAGGACAGTTCTTACCTGGTACCCATTCATCGCCTACCATCTTGCGGAAATCAGTCCATGAAATCCTGTCGATTGGCTTTGCATCCGGATTCTTTCTTGGGTCGTCTGTGTATACCTTTTCAATGTTTGAAAGGTTTACGACTGTATCTGCATTGAACTGCTCTGCAAGGTAAACGGCATCAGTGTCTGTTGAGAAACCAGGCTTCCAACCTGCAGCAACAATGATTCTTCCTGTAAAGTCACAGAGTTTTGTTGGGTCTGTGATGACCGGCTGCTGGCACAAAGGTCCGAACACTGTCTTCAAAATCTGGGCATTGAGTCTTGTAGCTGTAATTCCAATCCAGTCGCAGGCGTTGTTTGTTTCATCTGCATTTTCAAATGAAAGCATCTTCTTCTGCCTGTCGTCAAATTTTTCTGCAACAGCCCTGTAGGCATTCTGATAGACACGAGCAGGAGCTCCGCCACCAGCAACAAAAACAAGGCGACCGTCCTGATGTTCTTCAAGCCACTTGCAAACCATCTTGCTGAAGGATGCAAGAAGTTCTACATCAACTCCGTCCGGAGCAATAATTGAACCGCCAACCGAAAGTACCTTAGTAATCATATTTTTCTCCTAAAAAACAAATTTTTATATTCAAGGGCTGTCCCGCAATTATTCATTATAGGGGCCATAGTCGAAATGACCATCACATTATTTTCGGTGACTTCGACAAGCTCAGCCACCCTAAAATCAACTTATTGGGCAGCCCGTTTGTTAGCTTAATAAATTCCAAGAATTATAGGATCATTCCAGAGGGAGCTGTAACTTGAGGTTGCATCCCCCGCTTCTTCCCAAATAGACTGAAGGGCATAAGTTCTAGGCCTGTAAACAATCTTGCTGTTGAGGGAAGACTGCTTGATCTGATGGAATCCCCTGCTGAAAGCAATGTGCTGGCAGTCCATGTTTCCAAAATAGAAATCCTGCCTGTCTTCGATTGCCTTGAAAGGATTGAATTCAAGTCCGCAGGCAAGGGAAACATCAACCGGGAACCAGCCGAAGCCTTCAAAATAAATTTCAGTCCACCAGTGTGGCTTTACCTCCGACTTGTCGTGAACGAGAATTCCTGCTACAGGAACTGCAGGAATGCCAGCCTGGCGGCAGAGGGCCGTATACAGCACAGTGAAATCGTAGGCATCGCCTTTCTTTCTTCTGATAAGGTCCAGGAAGGAAATGTCACCTGTCCTTACCTTTTCAGAAATCTCATAGTTTGCAATGAAATAATTGTATACAAGCCGTGCAATCCTGTATGGATTCTTTTCTTTTCCGCTGATGGAATCAAGCAAAAGCTGAATTGCCGAATTTTCCAGCTGGACGCAGGAATCCGAAGAAATGTAGCGGGAATAGAAGGCGCTTGACTTATCCCTGTATTCCTTCACTTTAAGGGGATCAATTCCGGACTTAACATTGTAAGCACTTACTACATAAGTCTGGCTGAACCTTTCCTTGCTGTGGGAAATCTGATTGAGCTGCTTCTTGTGGATCATGTCGTAAGGGTCGTCCACGATAAACGGATCAGGATAGACTTCGTTCAATTCAGCATAAGGCTGGAAAGAAGTGATTACAGGCTTTGGTATGTAAAGGGAAATTGAACTTTCCTGCGTTGCAACATGATTTGAAATGTCCGCCGCAACCTGAATTACATAAGTGCGCTTGTTTTCATATTGTTTTTTTCCGGAAGGATATGTGATGCTGATTTTTTTTGTTCCGCTTGAACCATGGTTTGTCTCTATATAGAAGGAACCGGTGGCAGCACCGTCAGGAACCCTAACGGAAATTTCAGAATCAGTCCAGGAAACATAGTCGAAGTCAGATTCGTTGGCTGCAATGAAAGTTCCATTTCTGTCGCTGTTTCCACCGTCAGCAAAAACAGTCACATCGTCACGGTTTGCAGTAAAGTAGATTTCCGAAGTTCCCCTTGCACTTCCAAAGTTGGAGCCGCTGATTGTGATCACCTGACCAACAACGGCACTGTCATGGGAAACGGAGGCAATGGTTGGAACAGAAGACCCCGGATCAGTTCTTACGGCAACCGGAATGCCAATCTCGTTGGCAAAGAAGGCAGGATCGGATTTTCCAGCCGAGGTACCGACAATTACAAGTCCGTCCTGAACATTCGAAGGAAGAACGAAAGAAATTTTTGAATCGGTCCAAACCTTGTAGGCGCTTGAAGTGATCCTTGACCCGGCGATTTCAACATAGGAAGTCCCGCGGGAAGAACCAAAGCCGCTGCCAGTGATCACCATCTCATCGCCTGGGGCTCCAATAAGGGGATCAATGGTCTGGATGTTTGGCTTGCGCTTTACATTATGGCTTACTGCACGAAATAAAAAAACGACACCCGCAAGAAGAACAATCCAAGAAACAGTTCTTGCAAGGGGTGACCGCCTGAGAAGATTTTTATATGAACTAATGATGCTCAATTCATTTTCCTACTTGAAAAGAAACTTTTAGGAAAGGCGAAGAAACAGAAAAAGAAAATCCCTTTGAATGTTCTGATTCATGTTCTTTCTGTCCTGATGTATCAACAGGAGCAAATACATCATAATCAGCAAGGGCAGGTTTTACAACAGGGTCAACATAAGCCCCGTAATCATCAAAAATCATTTTTTGAACTGCAACAGATTTTTCGCTGGCAGGAACAGCAACTACAGAAGGACCTGCCTCTTCAGAACCAAGGAACGATGCATAGTGAACTGCATCAATATTGCTTTCAAGCATCACTGGATTTACGGCAGTCTTTGAAACTGACCTTGTCAAAGGAGAGAATTCCCTCTGCACTGCAATGGCGGAAGATTTTCCCTTAGGGAGAGCAAAAGCCACAACTGCGGCAGCTGCAATTCCTGCAGCAAAATATTGAAGTCCCCTGAGTTTTGGGAAAGCAACAACATTTGATCGGCGGCTTTCTTCTTTCTTGAAAGTACTATAGGACATCTTTGCCTGCAGGCGGGCAAAACTTTCATCAAGCTGTTTCTGCGTAAAGGAAATTGAAGCCGAATCTTCATGGATGAAGCCCTTGAGTTCAGTCAGTTTTTCAAGCATGGCCGAACACTTTGGGCATGAAGCAACATGTGCTTCATATTCCGCAACGAATGCCTCAGGAAGTTCTCCGTCGAGGTACAAAGAATGAAGGTCGTTTTCAGGACAAGTAGACA
>JAUNCR010000013.1 GCA_030526505.1 Spirochaetales bacterium | reverse complement strand
ATATGTGATTACATTTCCGTTTGCATCCTTGTCTTCAATGAGGATAGGAGTAATCAGGTGGTTGAGAGTGAACTTGAAGTAACCGCTCTTTGTAACCTGTGCTGCACCAAGTTCTTCCATCTTGCGACGGTCGATGTAGAGGTCAACATGGTCGATTGGGTCATCCTTTTCTGAATATGTGCTACCGTAAATGTTGAACTGACCGTGGCAGTGTTCACCGTTAAGTGGATAGAGGACATCAACCTTAGAAAGAGGCTTTGTCTTGTCTACTTCGATGTTGCGGCTTACACGGCTGATGTTTCCTGCAGCATCAGTACCGGTAAGTTCGATGTTGTAGAATCCGTTGTTGAGTTCTGCAATGTCGATTACCTGAGTGATGATCTCTTCAGGAACAAGTTCCCTCTTTGCAAGGCGGTCTGGAATAGCTTTGCCTTCAAGACTGCGGATTGTAAGGAAGAGGCTTGTAAGTTCAATGTTATCTGTTGTCTGTCCTGACATGAAGATTCTTCTTGAAACCTTCGAGTCGTCAAGAGGAAGTTCAAGCCTCAAGTTAGGAGCAGTATTATCGATGTTGATCAAAGATGAGTAGAGGGCGCTGATGCCGTACTTATCGTAGATGCGGATGAATACTACATGAGTTCCGTCCTGAACGACAGCTGTGTTGAATGTGTATGTCCATTCTGTTGTTCCCTTTGCATCGTTGAATGTTGCACCGTTGTCTACGGAAATCTGAACAAGACCGATGTCGTTCTTATCGCTTGCCCAACCCTTGAGTGTAACTGTTCCCTTAACTGTCTTTTCAATTTCAGGAGATGTCATTCCACCCTTTGGTTCTTCAAGAGATACACGGAATACACGCTTAACTTCATCACCCTTAACACCGTTTACATCAATTGCATAGGCTGTGATTGTATGCTCATTGTCCTTGAGTGAAAGGAGTGGAATGTCAAACTTATAGCTTGATGAATATTCGCTTCCATCTTCTGCGATGTACTGCTTGTATTCATCGTTATCAATCTTATAGAAGATCTTGCATTTGCCATCATCATCGTAAACTACACCGGAAATTGTGAAGTCTGTTGTAACAACCTGCATTTCTTCTGGGAGGTGGATTTCTGTAACAGGCTTGTCGCTCTTTTCATCTACCTTGAAGTTCCACTTGTTGATTACAGTTTCGTTTCCGTTGTCATCTGTGAATGTGAATGACATGTTGTTGTCGATAGGTGCATCAACCGTACCTACCCTCATGTTAGGAAGCTTGTTGTTGATTGTTCTGAGAGGATCTGTCCTTTCAGATGCAACAGTTTCGTTTCCTTCTGCATCAGTTACCTTCTTTACAGGAACATCAGCAGCGCGAACAGACATTTCGTAAGGAAGCTTTGTCTTTCCGCTGGCACTTGTATATGTAACCTTGTTAGTTCTTCCTGCATCAGTAACAGAGAATACGATTGTATTTTCACCGTTAACGATGGCTTCGTCTTCAGGAAGGATAACCTTAACTTCTGGAGGTGTAACATCCTTGTGGAGGACGCTGTTAACATATGTTGTTTTTCCAACTGTATCTGTTACGCGGAATGAGAATGGAATGTATCCGTCTGGAGCATCCTTCAAAGATACATTTACCCAGAATTCGCCGGCCTTTGTGAAAGCAACATTCTTCCATTCGGCCTTTCCAGAAGCAACCAAAGATCCGTCCTTTTCGCGAACATCTGCCTTGTCGTCTGCAATCGAGTATTCAACCTTTGAAATGCCGTTACCGTCAGTTGCAGTACCGGAAATGATGAAGGAATCCTTTACGAATGACATTACCTTAGGACTGTTCATGTTCACTGCTGGCTTTGCAGTATCAACAACGAGAGTAACATCCGGAGCAAGGTATGAACCGCCGTCAGTTCCAGTAACACGAACGCTTACACCGCGGAAAGTTCCGTCGCTTGTAGCTGTAAGCCTGATGACATTTCCTTCTGAAGTTACATTGAGGCCTGGAGTATCACCGCGAACCTTTGCTGTTACAGGACCTGGAACATTGCAGTATCCAACAAGAGCCGATCCGTCGTTAAGTACATAAGCCTTAAGTTCTTCATCGTAGCGAGTCTTTCCTTCGCTCTGCCAGTAAATGGCAGGTTCATTATCTACAACTTCATGCTGGCGAACAACATTGAAGGTTCCTACTGCGGCTGCTGTCTTTCCCTTAACATCTGCTGCCACTGCAATATTTGTGATGCGTGCAGGGAGATTTACGAGAGGAACTGCTGCAGCGTAAACATTTTCCAATGTCTCTGGATCTGATGAAACGAGAACAACTGGAACTGATCCGCTCTGCTTTACAACGCCGCCAGGAGCAGCAACACCGTCAATTACATAAGTAACTGCCTTAACCAGGCTGTTGCTCTTTACTGTCACTGCAAGTGCATGAACTTCTTCCTTAGGAGCATTTCTGCTCATGAGGACATTCATACCGCTCTTGTATGGTTCGTTGTCAATGTTTGTAAATTCGACTTCAACCTTTGCGTCTGCCTGAACATTAAGTGGTGCAGAAGCAACCTTAACTGGTTTTGGAGTATCCTGTGTGTTTGCAGTAAACACGATTGCAGGTTCATCGGCACTAAGGTTTTCCTTGCGCACATACTTGAATGCATTGTCGAGGGTACCCTGATATACACATACACCGTAGTTGTCGCGGCCAGAAAGCCAGTACATCTTTGGTGCAGCCTTTGCAACCTTCTTGCCCTTTCCGTCAACAACATCATCTTCAGGAGCATAAGGAATCTTGCGAACGAACACTGCCTGTGCAGCATCCTGTCCGTCAGCAGTTTCTGCAACAACTTCAACTACTGCAATTCCTTCTGCAAACGAATCGAAGTTGAGGCTGGAAATTGACCAGGTTCCTCTCTTTGACACTTCAACATCTGCCCAGTCTGTATCTGGAGCACGGGCTGAATCTACGAGGAGAACACCGTTGTACATGTTTGCTGCAACAGAAAGGATCCTGTAGCGAACGCTTGCCGAAGGTACTGTTACCTTACCTGAAATGCTGAGCTTTGTTTCTGGAGTTTCAAATTCAAATGGAATGCCGCGGTCAGCATTGTAAGCATCTGTTTCATCGAGTGTAAGTGCAAGCTTTTCAAGAGGTGCAACAAACTTGAGTGGCCTTGATGAATAAACTGCCCCGGAAGCATCTGTTACCTGAACCTTGAATTCTGCAGTATCGATTTCAGAAGCAAGTGTAATGATGTTTCCCTTGAATGAAACATCTACGCCTCTCTGAGCCGGACTAAGTGTAACTGAAGAAATCTTTCCGCCTGCAAAGTAACCTGTAAGAGGCTTGTCCTTGAGGGCCATTACACTTCCGTTTTCCAAAATCTTTGAATCTGTGAAGTAAACGCCCGGTGTGTCAGTCCACATCTTTGTAAGGTCACGGATGTTAACAATAGAATGGAATGATGTTGTGCGTTCATAGATGTCTTTGGCTTCAACTTCAATTTTTGCAACGCCCCATGGAAGAGCATCACCGAAAAGTGGAACTGCAATTGTAGCACCCTTTTCTCCGCCCTTGAGCCCTGCATCACCTTCGATAACTCCGTTCTTTCCCCATGTCATCTTGAACTTTGCAGAAGAAAGTCCGCATGTAGAAGAAACAGGAATTTCGTAAATGCCGTCTGCTTCAGGGTTAACTGTAAGTCCGTCCTTAAATTCAACGGATGCTCCACCTGCCTTGTATACAGGCTGTCCGAAAGTTGGGGCAACTCCCTTAGACTTGAATGTGGTTGAAGCAACATTACCCTTTACGCCGTATTTGTCCGTACCATATACGGAAACTGTATGGTTACCGTCTGCAAAAGTACCTTCTATTGGGGCATAGAATACACCGATGCAGTCGATTGTTTTTTCTTCACCGTTATCAACCTTGTAAGTTACGCTTACAGGGCCGTCATCATCAGTAACGATACCGCGGAGGAAGAGGGCTCCTTCTTCTCCTTCAAATTCGATTCCGTTTCCTGGATAACCGATTGTAACGACAGGCTTGTCTGCTTCCTGATTCAGGAGGATTGCCTGCTTAACGGAAACAGTATTGCCCATTGTATCTGTACCTGTGATGGTAAAGATTTCAGACTTCTGCTTTCCGATTGAGTTAACTTCTTTTACCCAATATGGGTTACCTGGTGTGAGTTCGAAATCACCTGATTCCTGACCCCACTGCCAGGAAAGTTTCTGAATTCCGTTGATGTCTTTTGCATAACCGGCAATTGTGAAAACACCGTTTCTTTCTTCATCTTTTGCTGGAGTAATGATTCTGATGTCTGGGTTTGTATTATCGATGAAGTAAAGGAATGCGTAGTTTCCTACTGATCCTGCGTTGTCTCTTGCGCGGAACCAACAGGTTGCAACACCGTCAGGGAAGTCCTTTGTATTTACTGAAACATTGAACTTGAATTCGCTTGTAAGACCGTCTTCAGTTCTCTGCTTGTATTTTTCTTCTTTAATTGATGCAAAGCTATAGTACTTTCCACCGTCAAGGGAATATTCGAGGGTATTGATGCCGTTACCGTCTTTTACAGTTCCGGAAAGTTCAATCTTTCCTGAAACAAGCTGACCCATTGTAAGGTTTGTAACTTCAATTACCGGAGCACGGCGGTCAAGCTGCCAGGTTACCTTTGTTCGTTCACCCTTTTTTGGAATGACGCGGGCTTCCACCACCTTTCCGTTTTCGTCCTTGTATGCATCCGGATTACCGTTATCAATACCGTAGACTTCAATTGTATGAGGTCCTTCGAAAAGTTTTGTGGTATCAAGGAAGTAAGACCAGAATTCTGTACCTTCAGCCTTCACTGGGTTTGCTTCATCACCATCAAGAATAAGCCATACCTCTGTAACTTTATCATCATCAACACAAGTTCCGACGATGTTAAGGTTACCGGGAACACGCATGTTTTCTACAGGATTAGTGATTCCACTGACAGGAAGGTCAGATTTTGGATCAATGTAGATGTTGAATGGACCTGCAATAGTCGTGTTTCCAGCCTTATCTTCTGCAGTAACAAGAACATTGTACTTTCCCGCTTCGTGTTCTGTCTCATGATTGATGTCGAACTTTTGCTGCCAGCTGTTTTCTGCGCCGACAGAGCGAGAAGTGATTTTCTTTGCTGCAAACATAGAGACAGGCAACAGTGCTACTGCTACCAGGAATGCCAGTACTTTTCTCTGCATAATTTACCCCATATATTTACTTTTTTATTACCAATTGACTCAGAAATAAAAAACTAGAGAATTCCTCATTCGAAAAGGAAAAAATTCCCTTATTGTTTTATCGGCAGAAGTTATAATTTTCTGTATATTTAAATTATAATAACTCCAAAATGTCTAAACCGTCAAATTTTATGCATATTATTGAAAAAAGTTGACTTGCTTTTACCAATTATGCAAAAAGTAGTGGTATACTGTTTCCATTATGGAAGAAAAAGTAAAAGAGCTTCAGCAGCTTATAAATGATTCAAGCAATATAGTTTTTTTTGGCGGCGCAGGCGTTTCAACGGAAAGCGGCATTCCAGACTTCAGGAGCGTGGACGGACTCTATAATCAGAAGTGGAAGTATCCCCCTGAAACAATCCTCAGTGCGTCCTTTTTTTCATCCAACACAAAGGAATTCTATAGATTTTACAGGGAAAAGCTCCTTGTTAGCGGAATAGAGCCCAATGCGGCACATAGAAAACTTGCAGAACTGGAAAAGGCGGGGAAACTTCTTGGCATCGTTACCCAGAACATCGACGGCCTTCATCAGGCGGCAGGCAGTGAAAAAGTGTGGGAACTGCACGGAAGCGTACTCAGAAACTACTGTACAAAATGCGGAGAATTCTTTGACGACAACTATGTTCGCGAAAACCAGGACAAGAAAGGCATTCCAGTCTGCAGCAAATGCGGCGGAACAATAAAGCCGGATGTAATCCTATATGAAGAGCCGTTGAAGGACAGGGTTGTGGAAGGCGCCCTTAGGGCAATCACAAACGCCGACCTTCTCATAATCGGCGGAACATCCCTTACTGTCTATCCGGCAGCAGGAATGGTAAGGTATTTCAACGGAAACAAGATAGTGCTTATAAACCGCGACCCAACCCAGAGCGATGACATTGCGGACCTTGTAATCCACGACAGCATCGGCAAAGTGCTGAGCCAGATAAAGGTCTGAGTCTATTTGAGGGCAGAACGCTGCCCCATTTTTGCTTTTAGGGAAACGATTTCCTTCTTTACCGTTTCGCAGGTTGCCTTGCCTGCAATGGCAAGTTCGCATGCAGAACTTACGGCAGTTACCCTTCCAAGGATGTCCTGCTCAAGTTTTGCTGCGAGTATTTCCTTTGATTCTTCAATGGAAGCAGCTTCCTTTGCAATGGCTGCAATCTCCGCCTTTTCTGATTCAAAACTATCATTAAGGTTTCCGGATTTATCCACAAGAAGTGACATGTGCCTGTTGATCTGTTCAACAAGGCTTGGCCCGGAAGGCTTTTCTTCCTTCTTTGAAAAAATCCTTTTCATGATATTAGCAAGTGCCATTTAATTTTCGCTCCCGTCATTCCACTTTTTAAATATTAGGGAAGTATTCACCCCGCCAAATGCAAAATTATTAGACATTACATATTCTGCATCGATTTTTCTTCCGTCATCCTTTATGTAGTCCAGAGGAGCACATTCAGGGTCAACTTCAGCAAGATTAAGGTTTGGATGGAACCAGCCCTCATTCATCATGCTAATTGTAAGCCAAGACTCTATTGAACCGCAAGCACCCAGGGTATGCCCTATGTAACTTTTTGTAGTGCTTACCGGAACCGCACGGTTAAAAACCTTGTACACGGCCTTGCTTTCGGAAATGTCCCCGTGAGGGGTGGCCGTACCGTGGGCATTGATGTAGGAAATCTTCTCCTGAGATATCCCCGCATCTTTCAGAGCAAGTTCCAGAGCAACAGCCTGGGTTTCACAGTTTGGGCTTGTAATGTGGGTTCCGTCCATGTTTGTTCCAAAGCCTGCAATTTCAGCATAGATTTTTGCACCTCGTTTCACTGCATGCTCCAGATCTTCAAGGACAAGGGTTCCCGCACCTTCTCCAATTACAAGGCCGTCCCTGTCTTTGTCCCATGGGGAAGGAGTCTTTTCAGGAGAAGTGTTTCTTGCACTTGCAGCCCCCAGCACATCAAAGATTGCACTGTCGGCCGCAGTAAGTTCATCCGCACCGCCCGCAATCATAATGTCCTGCCTTCCGTCTGCAATTGCCTCGTATGAATATCCAATCGCCTGGCTTCCTGAAGTGCAGGCAGTGTCAGTAACGATTACACGGCCGCGAACCTGATAGTAGATGCTCAGGTTTGCTGCACAAGTCTGCGGCATGGCCTTTATGTAGGTCTGGGAATCCAGTTTTTCGAATTCGGCCCGGTCAACAACACCAACAAGAACTGACAGCGCATCCATGGATCCCATGCAGCTTCCGTAGGCAATGCCGGTTCTTCCGTTGTGAATCTCTTCAACGGCATTTCCCTCATCATCAAGCAAGCCCGCCATCTTAAGGGCGTCGTCTGTTGCAACAAGGGAAAGGAGTCCAACCCGCCCCATGCCGCGAATCTTTTTCCTTGGAAACTTGGGAAGTTCTCCCGTGTAGGGACATGCAAGCCTTGTGTTCATCTTATCAAGATAGTCCCATTCCTGCATGCATTTTATGAGGTTCTTCTTTTCTTTCAGCTTGGCATAGGCTTCGTCCCAGTTGCGTCCAAGGGCAGAAATCATTCCCCCACCCGTAACGACGACACGCCGTTTGCCATTCGGCTTTGTAAAGTTCATCCTAGACCAAGCCTCCGTTTACGGAAATTACCTGACGGGTAATGTAGCTTGCTTCCTCGGAAAGAAGGAAAACTGCAAGGGCGCTTACTTCAGAAGGTTTGCCTGCTCGTTTCATGGGAATCGTCTGCTTTATGACATCCTGAGGTATTTCGCTTATCATGTCGGTTTCAATGAATCCGGGTGCTATGCAGTTTACGGTAATGGAACGGCCCGCCAGTTCTGCAGCAAGGGCCTTTGTTGCCCCGATGATTCCAGCTTTTGATGCGCTGTAGTTTGTCTGGCCTAGATTTCCAATGATTCCGCTTACGGATGCAATGGTGATGATCCTTCCCTTCCTGTTCCTTGCCAAAGACATTACAAGGGGATTGATTACATTGAAGAAACTGTCCAGGTTTGTATGGACGACACTGTCCCAATCGTCTCCGTCAAGGCCTGCAAAAATATTGTCCCTGATGATCCCCGCATTGTTTACGATTCCCCAGAGGGCGCCGTGAACTTCAGTCATTTCCTCAAGCTTCTTTTTGCAGTCGTCGCGGTCCGTAATGTCAAACTGAATCAGTTCTCCGCTGCCGCCGGCTGACTTTATTTCTTCAAGAAGGCTTTCCGCCTTTTCTTTTCCACGGTTGTAGTGGCAGATTACATGATAGCCGGCCTTTGCACAGTCCATTGCAATGGCCCTTCCAATTCCGCCGGAAGCTCCTGTAACCAACACCTTTTTATTTTCATTCATTTCAATTATTCTCCACGATCATACGCCTGCAAGGCTTTCAAGATTTTCCACCTTCATGACAGTAACGGTTGCTGTTACGACTGGCTCCAGGGACTCAGGAGAATCAAAGGCTGCACATTGATAGCGGTAGATGCCTGACTCTTCATCCCTATATTCTTCCACTGCAGTCGCCTTTACGGTTGTTCCGATTTTAAAAACATCCCTGTCAGACTTGAAAGACGAAATGCTTACGATGCATCCGGCTTTTGATTCAATGCCATGAACCTTGTCGTATATTCCCGTAAGGGCCGATATTCCCTGTGCCATGATTTCAAAAGTGCACCAGTTTGGAATTCCGCCCAACTCTTCTTCATAGAAGATAAAATCTTCGGTCACATCAGTTTCTACTGTAATGGAAAACTTTTCAATATCATGCTTCGTTACCCTCGAAAGCAGAAACATCTTTCCTTTGTGGGGAAGCAGGTTTATAAGTTCATCTCTTTCAATTCTCTGATTCATCGTTCCCCCAATATGAGGCTGCAGTTTGACCCGCCGAAAGCAAAGGAATTGCTCATGCAGACTTTCACTTTGCTGCAGCCGCCAGAATTATTTTCATCAACAAGGTTCAGCGCCGGCATCTCTTCATCCCGAACCCCATCCCATACCTGCAATGGAAGAAGGATTTTTCCCGCATTCCGGTTTTTTCTGATTGCCTCAAAACAGACGGCAAGTTCAACTGCGCTGCCGGCACCAAGGGTATGTCCCGTAAAGGGCTTTGTTGTGCTGGCGGCAACCTTGCTTTCACCAAAAACTGCATCAACCGCCTTGCTTTCCATAAGGTCGTTCAGTCTTGTACCGGTTCCGTGAAGGTTCAGGTAATCTATGTCACCCGGTTTAAGGCCGGCTTTTTTCAATGCCTGTTCCATTGCGCGCCTTGCACCATCGCCGCTTGGATCCGGTGATGTCATGTGATGGGCATCGGAACTTTCCCCGTAGCCTAAAAGTTCGATTCCGGTTTCAAAAATGTCTTCCCTTGTCATTACAAAGAATGCAGCGCCTTCGCCTAAGGTAATCCCCTTCCTGTTTGCACTGAAAGGATTTGTAATTTCTGGAGACACGGCTTCAAGGGAACTGAAACCAAGGAGCACCGTATCCGAAGCAATGTCCACGCCGCCTGCAATTACTGCATCTGCAATTCCCGAAGCCAAAAGCTGGGCTCCCTTTATTATTGCCGCACCGCTTGAAGAACAGGCTGTGCTGAAAGACAGGCATGGACCTTCAAGGGAAAACTTTTCCTTTACAAAGGTGGAAGCATAATCTGCCCCCTGCATTTCAATCGAATAGTCAGAAGGAAACCTTCCCTTTTCAAAACATTCCCTGTGGCCCGAAACGGAAAACTCAGTGCCGTTGTCGCAGGAACCTACGCACACGGCGATTCTGCCGGCACCATATTTTGCTTTGGCAGCTGCAATTTCATCAGAAATCTGATTGAGGGCCATTTCCTGAATGCGGTGAATCCTCATGGGGAATCTTGCAGTTGTTTGAAAAAGCTTTTCATCGTCGATTTTTCCGGCAAAAAATTCCTCTCCGGAAACTGCTGCGACTTTCTTTATCCCCTGCTGGTTCCCCGTAACGACTGAATTCCAAAGTTCGTCAGAATCAAGGCCGGCACAGGTTACGGCACCAGGTTTTGAAAGATAAACATTATTCATCACCGACTCCGATCAAATGGTATTCGTATCCTCGGAGATGATTTTTAATTCCGATGAAATTCTTTCTGATTGTTATTTCTTCTATTAAATCTTTTCCGTCAAGAATCTTCCTTGTTTCTGTCTCGCCGTCATTTTCCAGGACAAAAGCAAGCTTTCTTTTTGAAAGGCACCTTGAAATTTCTTCCGCCCTGTAGAAGGCAAGCTGAACATCCCAGACAATGTATTCGGCCTTTGTGCCTTCCGGAAACAGAGCCGACTCAAATTCAACAGCATCATTCCTGTAGGAAATGTCGCCCAGACTGGTTCCAAAATCATTCAGAACGGAAAGATTGATTCCGTTTTCATCGGCCTGAATGTAGAGGGGCATGGAAAAACCTTTTTCGCCAAAAGTCCCTTCAAAAAACTGCACTTCATCTATATTTCTTTCGATTTTATCCGCTGAAAGGATGTTGATTTTCTTGAGGTTTGTTACATACACGGCCGGTGTTTTTGGTTCCGGTTCAACTGAAGTTGATGCGCAGGAAACAAAAAACTGTGGCACCCAAAGGGCAAGAAAGCACACGGTTCTGCAGATTCTGAAAATCCTAGTCATAGGGAAAGTTTAAATTTTATGGTTCCTTTTGTCAAATTAAGGGCTGTGACATTCTATTTTTCCCGCTGATAAAGCAGTGAAGCGGAATAGGCGGTGATCAGGCCTACAAGAACCGCAAGTCCCATAAGGTGGACCGGCACAAAAGAACTTAGGGCAATGGCTCCAAAAGAAATTGCGGTGGTGACAAAGGAAAGAAACACGGCAAAAGCTTCGAGGCTTTTGTTTTCCGGAGAGTCCTTCCTCTTCTGAACTTCCGTCATGTAGATCAAATAATCCAGGCTAAGCCCAAAGACAAGAACAATTCCGGTGATCGAAAAGAATTCAAGGTGAAGGTTTGCCATGGAATAAACCGAAGCCACCATCAGCACAATCAAAAACGGAACGGAAATAATTTTAAGGGACTGCTTCCAAGTGTAGAAGCACTTGAACAGAATGAAAATCACAAGGCAGGCTAGGGCAAAAAATTTGAGTATCATCAGTGTAAGAACATCCAGGTCCCGGCTTATGTCTGCAACCTTGTTGATGTAGACAACTTCGCTTCCATAGGACTTTGCAATTTCCTTTCCGTCCATTTCATCGGGCATAAAGGAAGGCATTAGTACGGAATACCAATGGCCGTCCACCTGACCTATCCAGGAATTGGAACAAAGTTCTTTAAGGAACTCCGGTAAATCTTCAAAGGTTGTAAAGGAATCTTTTTTTCCATTCCATTCGGAAACTATTTCTGCAGCAAGGAAATCCTCTTCACCGATTAAGGCAAGCTGGCTTTCCATCATGGGCAGAAGCCTTTCGTAGGCTGCCTTTGATTTTTCCTGCTCAGTCCTTGAAGGAAGAAAATCAGAAGTGCAGAAAAGGGAAACTCCTTCTGCACGGCTACGGAAATCGGCGGCAAAGTTTTTTTCGCGGACAAGAAGGTCCTCTTCACTTGAACCCCGGATGACGAACCAGCCGCGGGGTGCATAGTTGAGTACCCTTGAACTTTCCACCTGGTCTTCCATTACACGGCCTTCCATTTTATAAAGGCGGGTAAGGTCATTTTTAACGGTGGATTTTTCGTACCCTAGTCCAAGGCATATCAAGCAGAAGGCAAACATAAGGCCAAGGGCAATGCGCCTGAAAGTTTTACTACTGCACCACTCCGGGAACTGAAGGAATCCCCTTCCGTAAATCCTGCGGCAGTTGCCTTCTGGAAGTTTAACAAGGGGGTAAATGCACATTACCGTAAGGAAAGTGCTGAAAATGCCGGACATGGAAAAAACCGACATCTGCCTGAGAAGTTCAAAGGGAGCAAAAAGAAGCAGTGCAAAGCAGATTTCCGTTGAAGCAAAGGAAAGCAGGATTCCTGAAAACAAAGTCTTTCGAATCTCTTTACCGGATTTTACCGAAGGATTGGTCTTCCAGTTGATGAAATAGTGAAGGCTGTAGTCTATGCAGGCTCCAATCAGGGTCGTTCCAAAAACAAGGGAAAGGACATTAATCTTTTTGAAAACACAAACAGTGAACAGGAAGGCTGTTGAAACAGAAATTCCGATGGAGACAAGGGAAAGCAAAACGGGAACCGGAGTCCTGAAAACAAAAAGCAGGAGCACAAGCACTACAATGAAAGACACAATGGAAATGACCTTTATTTCCCTTGATGCCGCACTGGAACTTTTATGGCTGTGGAAAGCAGTGCCGGAACAGACAAACCTCTGCCCATCCTTCTCATACTTTGAACAGACGGAATAGATTTCTGAAACCCCGTTTCTTGATGTTGCCAGGGCAGCACCTTCTACGCTCAGAACGCCCCTGACCATTACATACCAGGAACCGTTCCATTCCCTTGCAAGAACATTGTCCTTAGGGCTGAAGGCTGTACCGTTTGAAACCAATGGCTCAAGGTAATTTTCAACTTCCATTTCAGTCAGGAGAAAAGGATCCTTATCCAGATAGCCAAGACTTGTGTATGTAAAGGGACTGTAGAGTTTTTCCAATGCCCTTTGGGAAATTTCCTGAGCCTCTGGCAAACCGCCCATGAAATTGAATCTATTTTCAAAAATGAATTTTTCAAAATCATCAAGGACTTCCGAATCCTGGTAGAGCATCAGGGCATTTAGGTTTCGGCTGCCCTTTAATTCTTCATAGACCTTTTCCGCGTTGACCTTTGCGTCTTCAAAATCCCTGTTGCAGGACAGGATGAAAACATTTCTGCCTGTCGTATCTGAAAGTTTTTTTTCGACCTTGCCGACAGCCTCAGTGGAAAACTGTTTCGGAAGCATGTTGAACAGGTCGGCATCGATTTTAACGGACCTTCCCGAACCAAAATAAACGCAGAGAAAAAAAATCGAAACAAAAAGATGGAAGAAAATCCAAAGGCCAAGGAAGTGGCGGTTGGAAAAACTATCTTTCAGTAAAATAAGTTTTTTCATCTGTTTCCAATTCCTCTGGATGAGACTGATTCATAAAAACATACTGGACTTTGTTTCCCTTGGCTTCATTCAATTCAATGGAATCCATTTCCGAAGTGCCGCCATTGCTCCGGCCTTTCAACACAAGCCGCTTCATGAAAATTGCGGCAGTGCTGTCTTTCGGTTCAAGGACAGCAGTCCATTCATTATTTTCATCTGCTGTAAAAACAACATCAAACTCTTTTACGAGTTTCGAAACATCGTTTGAAAAAACGCCCATCATGCTTGACGATATGCTTTTAAAAACCTCATTGTCCTTTGCGTCCATTGTCCTTCTTGTTCCGTCAGAAGAAATCTGAACCATGTAATCCTGACCTACAACAAGGGTGGATGGAAAGGGTTTTTCAGTGGCCCATAGGATTCCTTCCGGACAGAAAATGAACCTGCCTCTTGACTTTAACACCCTTCCGGTTTTTCCTATTGTCTTTTCCTGCAGGAATGCTCCCTTTGTATTCCTGTTGGCCGCCATTTCAGAACACACGGATTCAAGGGTAATTTCCTGTGCAAAGGAACTAAGGGAGGCAAGAAAAACTGCAGCAAGGACAAGAAAGCTTTTCATCAGGTTTATTTCCGGTTCTTCCGCGCCATGGCGTCATCCACTTTCTTTATGAAATTTTCAGGACAGTTTAGAAGGGACTCTCCGGTAGTTTCATTCACGCACATCTGGGTCGATTCAGCCTTTGTACAGAGTTCACCTTTTGCATTGTAGATTTCATACTTAACCTTAAGGCAGTTTTCGTATTCGGTAATTGAAGAACGGATTTTTGCCGCCTCGTTAAAATGAAGGGATTTCAGATAACGGACCTTAATGTCCACAACCGGGAAAGAATAACCTTCCTTCCTCATTTCATCATAGTTGTAGCCGATTTCATCAAGGAGGGAACAGCGTCCTATTTCCATGAACTTTACATAGTTTCCATGGTACACAACATTCATGGAGTCCACATCATAGAATTCAACCTTGAATTCCTTTTCAACCGAATAATATTCCTTCTCCATCATTCACCGTCCGTCCAGAAATCAAAGAAGTTGTACCACTGGTTTGGAAACCACATGCAGTATTTTTCCAGAGTCATTACAAAGGATTCGCAAAGCCGCCTGATTTTTTCATCCCTTTCACTTCTCTTGCAGTCTGTAAAATCAATGTCTGACCTGTGCATGTAAACCGCATTTACAGGCCTGAGCATTACGGGTTCGTCCCTAAGTCCAAAGCAGAAATAGGTAGGGCAGGCAAGCAAGGCCGCAATGAGGAAAGAACCGTATGGGAAATTTGCATCCTTGCCAAGGAACTTTGTCTTTATGGTTCTGTTTGTAGAATGAGCAGAAATCCTGTCACCGGCAACAACAACAATTTCACCGTTCTGTATTTTTTCCTGAAGCGAGATTATTGTTTCAGGAGTAATGTCTGTGGGATCAATGGCCGTAAGTTCGTAATCCGGATTAACTGATTTAAGGATGCCGTTGAATTTTTCAGAGGAATTGATTTCCATGATTACAGTAACTGGAACCACCCTTTCAAAACCTGCCCTGCTGAAAGTTGAAAGGCTTCTGATAAGGTCGCTGTTTCCAAGGTGAGAGATGAACATGAGGCAGCCCTGTCCCTTTTCAAGGTTATCCCAGTAATCGTCAATGTCGTCATCGTTATAGAAAATGTCTTCTTCATCAATCTTGCCGATCCATCCGGCAATTCGTTCCACAAGGCAAAGGCTGAAAGAAAAGATTGTCCTGTATACAGAAAGCTTATGTGGAACATGGCCGCCGGTGAAAGTCCTCATCTGGTTCTGAAACCTTTTTATTTCAACCCTGGCCCTTTTTGAAAAAATATAATAGAAGAGGGATATCGGGAAAACAATGATGGATACCACAGGCAAAGGGAAAACCTTTATGAGCCACAAAGAAATCAGGAGAGGCACCTTTGTCCTTACCTGTTCCTTTTCATTAAACCACTGCTTAGCCATTTTTCTTTAAACCTCTTTTGATTGCCCTGAAAATCAGGACGGGAGATCGAAGCATCATGCCGATGCACAGTCTTGTATACGCAAGGGATATATGAACATTATCACGAACAACACGGAAGTTCGAAACACCGTCTTTCGGGTAGGAAACCTTTACCGGACTTTGAACTACAGGGACTCCCTTCCACATAAGGTGAACGAGAATGTCTATGTCAAAGCCCATGTGGCTGTCCAATATTGCATGGCCCTTCAGAAGTTTCAGGTAAGGTTCCAGAGGGTAAACCCTAAACCCAATCAGGCAGTCCTTTATTTCATTTGAAAGGGTGACAATGTGAACCCATGTGTTGGCAACTTTTCTTGCCTTCAGTCTTGAAGCCGGTGCACTTTCGTCATATTCAGGATAACTGCAGATAAGGGCTTCCGGATTTTTTTCGGAAAGCTCAAGGAAATGTTCAATGCGGTTTGCATCATGCTGTCCGTCTGAATCTATCTGGAGAACATGAGTTACGCCAAGTTCCTGTGCCTTCAGAACGCCATCATTAACAGCCCTGCCCTTGCCCCCGTTTTTATTTCTCCATACAGGAACAACACAGGAATATTTTTCCACTGCCTGACGGATGAAAGCCTTGTCCTTTTCTTCGTTACCGTCATCGACAATAATGACAGGGCAGTTGTATTTCAAGAGGGAGGAAACCACCTGATCAAGGGTGGCTCCATGCCTGTAAACCGGAACAATAAAAGCAAACTTATTCATCAGCCTTCACCGCCTGAAAAGTTCCGCTGGAATATATTCTTGCTTCGTCTGAGGTTGACCACATTCTGAAGGAAACGGTTTTCTTTACAGAGTCATAATCAAGCTTCATGCCTACCTTGGAATCAGGGAGAATCGGTGAGGAAAATTTCATTCTCTTGATTGAGGAAATGCTTCTGTCCACTCCAAAATATTTTTTTGAGAAACGGGAAATCAAATCAAACTGACCCACGGCAGGAACCAGCTTAAACTGCGGAAAGTGTCCGTCAAAAAAATCGCTTTCCCCTGGAATGAAAAGTTCAAGAGTAACGGAAAAGTCACTTCTGCTTGTTACAATTTCATTATCTATAGAATGAGTTTTCATTGGGCTATTCTTCCTGACCGTTTTCAAATAAGGCTGCTATTTCGTTCCTATGCTTTTTTCCCTGAACATCCACAGGAAGCGCATCAACAAATCGCCATTTTTTGGGAAGAACAACATTCTCAAAAAATTTCATCAGCCATTCATGGAAGAACCTGTTGACCAGATATTTTTCCACGCCTTCAAACTTCTTTTTGCCCATCTCGTTGAGGACAACTGCGGCGGCAAGAAACTGGCGGACATCATTTGAAAGGGCAATTACCTTTACATCTTCAACAAGTCCGCTTTCAATAAGGCGGTTTTCCACTTCAGTCATTGAAATGCGTTTTTCTTCGATTTTTACAATGGAATCGCTTCGTCCTTTAAGGATGAATTTATTTCCTTCCCCAGTAAATTCCACAAGATCTGCCGTAGCAAATCCTTCGGGATTTTTAATGTAAGGAGAGATTATGCGGAGGCAACCGTCTTCTCCCTTCCATACCTTTGCATTGTCAAAAGGTGTCCATGCAACGCCGGTGGATGACTGCTGTCGGTAAGCAATGCCGCTGGTTTCCGTAGAACCATAGACTTCAACAGGACAGAATCCAAAAACCTTGTCTGTAAGGACTGCGAGTTCGGAACTAACTGCACCGCCGCTTGTAAAAATCCAGGGATCAACAAGAGGAAAACTTTTCTTTCCTTCAACAGACCTTTTAAGGAATGCCGGTGTTGCAATGATGACATATTTTTCGTCGGAAAGTTTTTCAAAGTCTTCCGGGAATTCTATCCTTGTTCTGCGGAAAGGGATTCCCATGGTAAACGGAAGGCAGATTCCAAAAAGGAATCCGTAGATGTGGTGCTGGCTTACAGTAGTAACAAGGTAGCGCTTCTTGACTTCATCCTTCCATTTTGAAATGACAAAACTGTTGTCCTCTTCAAATTCCTTCATGCGCTGAGGAACTGCTTTTGGAGTTCCGGTTGTTCCGGAGGTGTACATGTAGATGTTTGAGTCTTCAGGATTTATAGCTGGAACATTCCTGATTTCCGATTCTTCCGGCATTGCTGCATTTTCAAGAACTTCGTTTACAAGGGTTGAACCTGGAATCACCTCTCCGTTTCTTTTCTGGTCGGTAAAGAATTCCATTCCGTCTTTCTTGATTTCTTCTATGAAATATTCCGCTATGTTCTGTGTAAGGAAAACTTTCTTTCCGCACTGAAGAAGTGCTACAAAAGAAACAAGGAAATACCAGTAGTCTTCGCAATGAAGAATCCATGCCAATGCAGAACTTCCGGAAATATGTTTTCTCAGTTTTGCCGTGTCGCATAAAAAATCTTTCCAGGTCTTGTATTTTCCTGAAGAGTATTTTTCTTCAAAGCAAAGGATATGGCTGTCTTTTCTTGAGTCAGCCTTGAATTTGGAAATCGGATAAATCTTAAGCATGTTTCCATCTACCTTTTTTCTAACGATAAACTCTACGGCAAAAATCAGTCCCATAAGGGCATAGGATATTCCGCCGTTATATATTGACCACACCCTGTCGCTGGCAAAAAACGCAGTCCAGACAGAGGCGCACCCATTCAGAATAAAAAAACAGCACCAGACTAAAGTTACCCTGAAGCAATACCGCTCAACTTCTTTTTCCCATGAGCTTCCCTTTATGGTTTTATCCATGAGGGTTGCAAACCTGAACACCATGCTGGGAGCAGAAAAAAGAGTGCTCCCGAAGGCAAAAAGAAAAATCAGGCTTATGGCAACTGAATATAGCTTCAGGAAAATCGTCTTCTGCGTCATAAAGCACAAAAGCCCGGCAGAAAGAAAAAGAGCGGATGACACCAAAGGGCGCCAGCTCAAGGCTGTTTTAGTTTTACCGTTACCAGTTCCGGAAGTTGCACTAAGAAAAAACGCAGCCGCAAGCACCATCACGCAAAGGGAAAAAATCCTTACAGGCAATTTCAGCAACACAAGCAGGGTAAAAATCAGCACAGGATAAAGCGCCGCCACTGCATAGAAAACAAACTTCAAAAACCTGGACAAGAACTTTTTTCCTTAAGCCCAAACGCTGGCAATGGCGTCTATTACATCCTGAATTGTCTTTACACTCTTAAAAAGGGAGGCGTCAATGGATGGCTTTCCTTCCGGAGTGTATTCCTTCATCTTTACAACCAGATCAATTGCATCGATTGAATCAAGGTCCAGATCATCTCCAAGACGAGCTTCCGGAACAATGTCAGATTCTTCAATTTCAAAAACAGAAACCAGGGTTTCCTTAAGTCTTTCAAAGATTTCTTCTCTAGTCATGCGGCCCCCTTAGTTTTCCTTTGAGCGCTGTTCAAAAATGTATTCAGCGATTGAATTAACAGACGAAAAGACTTTTTTTGCGTCTTCCCCTTCCAATGTAAACTTTATTCCGAATTTTTTCTTGAGGGCAACCCCAAGTTCAAGAGCGTCGATTGAATCCAAGCCGAGTCCTTCATTAAACAAAGGCTCTTCATCCACGATATTTTCTGGCTTAATGTCTTCAAGCTGGAGTGAAGAAATGATTACTTCCTTGACTTCCTGTTTCAACCCTTCCACGACAAATTCTCCTAAAAACAAAAATGTTCGAACATTATATAGTAGAAATGAATGCTAATTCAATATAGAATGCTTTTCGCGAGGGACCATGGACAAATCAACCTATTCATACGACAAGTACAAAGAAGACAATATCCGCGCCATTGACGCACGCTTTGAAGCTCAGAAAATCGCTTTTGCCCCAATGACTTTCCAGGCAATCCGCGCAATGCTTGAACTGGGCCTGCTTAAAATGATTGAAGATGCCGGAGACGATGGCATTTCAATTGAAGAACTTGCGGACAAATCAAAAATCTCAGTTTACGGGGCAAGTGTCCTCTGCGAAATGGCCTTGGGCATGAATGTAGTCAGGCTGGCAGAAAAATCAACCTGCCAGAAAGATGAAAGGTTCACCCTTGGAAAGACAGGCTGGTTCCTCCTTAACGACAACCTTACTAAAGCAAACTTCAATTTCACCAACGACATCTGCTATAAAGGCGCCTACAAACTAAAGGATTCGGTGGTCAGCGGTAAACCTGAAGGGCTCAGGGAATTCTCCGACAAGTGGACCGTAATTTACGAAGGCCTTTCACAGCTTGACGAACGCTCAAAAAAATCCTGGTTTGACTTTGACCATTTCTATTCCGACATAGCTTTCCCCGTTGCCCTCCCCGTGGTTTTCGGAAAGAAATCGCCAGGAACTCTTGTTGATATTGGAGGCAACACCGCAAAGTGGTCCATTGCCTGCTGCAGCTACAACCCTGATGTAAAGGTGACTATTGTAGATTTGCCGGGTCAGACAGCCGTTGCGGAAAAGAATGCTTCGGAAGCCGGTTTTGCAGACAGAATCTCCACCTGCAGTGGAAATGTACTTGATGAAAATACAAAACTTCCCGCCGGTGCAGATGCCTACTGGATGAGCCAGTTCCTTGACTGCTTTAGCCTTAAGCAGATTACAAAAATCGCAAGGAAGGTTTTCGAAGCCGCTGGAGACAATTCAACAGTCTATGTACTTGAACCCCTCTGGGACAAGCAGCAGTTTGAGGGGAATGCATACTCGGTCATGGCAACTTCCCTTTACTTTACCTGCATGGCAAACGGAAACAGCAAGATGTATCGCTTTGAAGAACTTCGCGATGCAATTGAAGCGGCAGGTTTCCGCCTTAAGGATGCGCATCACAATTTGGGCAGCAACGCCTACTCTCTGCTGGAGTTTGGAAAGCAATGAGATTTTACATCAGCAACACAAAGGCATGGGCCCCTGGAATAGAAAACGGTTTGGATTCCATTGCAAACGAAAAACTTTCCCCAAAAATTGAATTCACGGACCCGATGTTCCGCAGAAGATTCAGTCAGATTACAAAAATGACAATCCAGGTTGTCCACGATGTAATCGAAGAAGTTCCGGAAGCAAAGGATTTCAAGATCATCTTTTCTTCTTTCCGCGGAGAAATCGGAAGGGAATTTTCAATCGATAAAATGCTCATTGAAGACAAGTCCATTCTTCCGGCGGCTTTTTCCCTTTCAGTATTCAACACTCCCATAGCAGCCGCAACCATTGCATTAAAACTCAAAGGCGGATACAGCGTGATTTTCCCTTCCAAGGGCAACTTCCGCGATGCACTTCTTTCGGCAGCAGCAACAGTTTTAAGCGGCGATGAAAAGAAGATTCTTTTTGCCTACGCTGATGAAAAGATTCCCGACGAGTACAGGGACACCCTCGGTAACTATTCTTCCACTGCAGAACTTTTACCTTTGGCTTTTGCCTGCATTTTGTCTTCGGAAAAGGAAGAAGGCTCCATGGAAATGGACCTCGGCACACTTGCTGAAACACCGGTTGATTTTTTAAGGAAAGCAATTCAGGAATCGTGATGGCAAAAGAAAAACTATCAAAAGAAGAATTTGACGAAAAATACAATTGGAGCGATTTGCCGAAAACCTCAAACAGGATAGCCTACACTTACCGTGCATTCATGAAGCTCTTTTTGGCTTTTGTCGTAGGAACAGGTGCGCTCGTCATTGCCTTCGCCATTTTTCCGGTCATCAGGATTTTTGTTCACCCCGCCGATAGATTCCGCTGTACTGCACAAAGGTTTGTTTCCGCCTGCTTCAGGTTCATCCTGTTCCTCCTTAAAATCACAGGCCTGTCAGACCTGGTAACGGAGTCAAAAGAAGCATTCCTTAACCTTCATTCCAAAATAGTTGTTGCAAACCATCCGTCCATTCTGGACACAGCCATAATCATTGCCCTCATTCCAAACTCAACTGTCATTGCGTCGGAAAAATATTCCAGGGGCATTCTGGGCGGAATAATAAAGGCCTGCTACATAGTCAATTCACTGGACCTTGACGAACTCTGCAGAAGATGCAGGGAAACCCTTGATTTGGGCAGCAATGTCCTTATTTTCCCTGAAGGCACAAGAACTCCTCGCCACGGACACAACCGTTTCAAGAAAGGAGCCGCAAGAATTGCAAAGGCAACGGGAGCCAACATCATTCCTGTCCTCATTGCAGGCAGCGATAAATTCGGGCTTGGAAAACACAACCCGTTCTGGTCGTTCAATCCTGTTGAAAAACTTCTCTACCATGTAATCATGCTAAAAGAAATCGACATTTCGGAATACGAAGGACTTACGGACCCAATCTCTGCAAAAAGAATTGCACAGAATTATTCCGAACAGATTCATGCTGCAGACGAAGCATATAAAAAAGACCATCCCCTTACGAAGACGGTCAACAATCTTTAGTCAAAAACTTCAGCAGTTTTATTTTTTGTCGGCTTCCAGTTCACCAAGAATTCTCTTGAGCCTTGCATTCACTTCAGCGTAAACTTCTTCCCTGTTGATGAAGGCAAATTTTCCGTCGCGGTAAACGACACGGCCGTCAATCATATTCATCACTATATCCGAACTCTGTGCGCTGAAAACAACATTTGCAAGGGTGTCGAAATCCGGCTGAAGGTTTGGCTTCATAAGGTCAAAGACAATGATGTCAGCCTCGTTGCCGACTTTAATCGCACCGCAGTCTTTTCTTCCCTGAGCAAGGGCACCGTTTACAGTTGCCATCTTTACGATGTCCGCAGCGGAAACTGCATTTGCATCCTTTGTTGCACCGCGGCATAGAAGGGCTGCAATGTGGATTTCTTCCATCATGTCCAGGTTATTGTTGCTTGAGGCACCGTCTGTTCCGATGCACACCTTGAGTCCCTTTTCAACCCAGCGCTTTACGGGAGCAATTCCGCTTCCAAGCTTAAGGTTGCTGGAAGGGTTGTGGATGAGGAAAGAGCCCGACTTCTTCAAAAGTTCTTCGTCCCCTTCAGTTACATAAACGCAGTGGGCAAACTGAGCAGGGCAATCCATTACGCCTGCAGCCTTCATGAACTGTGCAGGAGTCTGACCGTTGTGTCGTTCAGCACATTCTGCCTGTTCTTTTGCAGTTTCAGAAAGGTGGGCGTGGATTCCAAGGCCAGCTTTTTTTGCACCTTCCGCAATGAGTTTTGCAACCCTTTCATTGTTTGTGTATTCGGCATGAAGCCCCATGTCCACCTTGATGCGGCTGCTGAGCTTTCCATTTTTAACTGAATCAAGGAGTGCCCAGGTTTCGTTCCATCCGCGGTTGTTTGCAAGGTCTTCATTTGGATCAAAAGAGGTTACGCCGTTGCAAATGTTTGCCTTCATTCCGGATTCATCAATGGCCTTTGCTTCCGACTCAATGTGAAAGTACATGTCGCTGATGCTTGCACAGCCGGAAGAGATGAGTTCCATGGCACCAAGCTTTGTAGTCCAGTAAACATCCTCAGGAGTAAGTTTAGCCTCAAACGGGAAAATCTTTGTAAACAGCCAGTCCTGCAAGGAAAGTCCTTCCCCATATCCGCGCAAGATTGTCATTGGAACATGACAGTGGGTATTGTAAAAACCGTTCATCAGGAACTTACCCTTACCGTCATAAACTTCTTCATCAGCCGAGTTTTTTTCCGGCATGGTTTTTCCGATGTAGGAAATTTTGTCATCCTTTGTCTGAAGGAAAATATTTTCAAGAACCTTGAAATTCTCATCGAGCATCTTGATGTTTGAAAAAATCATATTTCGTTTCCCCTGAAATTATTTTTCTAGGCTATGTACGGAAATAGTGTTGCTACACTGTATGCGGTGGTTGAGCGCTACGCTGCGCCCATACGCACCTGCTATGGGCTTATGTCGAAACTACCGCATATTTGGTAGATAGTGCTTGATTTCGACAAGCTCAATCGGCGCAGCAACATTTTCTACGGACATAGCATTTTTCTAAATTGAACTAAAACTTCATTTCATTATAATAGAAAACATGAGTAATTCAAACTTCCCTTCTTCAATTAATACCATCCTTATTTTTGGCGCAATGAATGTGGAAACCGAATGGATGGTTTCAAAACTTTCAGATGTAAAGAAAACTGAAATCGGCGGCTATCCTTTTTACGAAGGGAACTTCAACGGGAAAAAAATCATCGTGTGCAGGACTTTCACCGGAATGGAAAATTCTGCTGCGGCAACAGCAATCGGAATACTCAACTTTTCACCGGACTGCATAATAAGCCAGGGAACTGCCGGTGGCCATGATCCAATCCTTCACAAAAAAGACATTGTAATCGGTGAACGGCTTGTAAACATTTCTTCTTTTAAAACCAACAGATACGGAAAGGGAGAAGGCATTCACCCGACGGAATGGGAAATAAAGGAATGGGATCTTTTTGAAGGTGATGAAGAGGAAAAGGAATTGCCTTGCCTTTACAGCAACAGCAACCTTGTTGAAGTTGCAATGAACACTGAATACAAAAACGGAAAACTCACAAAGGGAACCATTTCTTCAAGCAACAACTGGAACATGGAAATGGACAGGATAAATCATCTTGTAAAAACCTACGGTTCAACCTGCGAAGAAATGGAAAGCTATGCCGCAACACAGATTGCGGGAAGATTCAATGTCCCTGCATTGACCATAAGGATCATTTCAAATTCGGAGCAGCATCCGGGAGAAGAATACGAGCGCACCATCGGTCAGGTTTGCCAGGAATTCGTTCTTGAGGTAATCAAAAAACTATAGCCAGAACCTAATGCCTGCATTCACCGGAAAGCATGCGGGCGTGGCACGAACACTGTATTTTTTTCTGTCCCTGTCAAAGTCTATTCCAACTGTAGGGTTCCAGGCAGCCTGGGCGTACAGTTCAAGGCAGCGGCTTTCAAAGCAGAAGGCATTTAATCCAATTCCAACCCTTGAACCTGTATCAAGGTAAGCCTCGTTTTTCAACCGTCCGCCAAAGGACAGCCCCCAAAGTGCAAACCAGTTCAAGTTTGAGTTTATTCTTTTATAAATCCACCAGTTGTCCAAAACCAGATTGATGGATTCTTCCCTGAAGTCATAGGAGATTTCAACTCCCCATGGAGAAGATTCGGAGCGGCCGGTAATTCCAAAACAGCCCTCCGGAGACGGTGTGAATCTTATTCCGCCCTGAATGCCCAATCCGGTTTTGGCATGCAAAAGCATGGAAGAGAACATTAACATGGCAAGCAATAGAAATCTTTTCACGGTTACATTGTATATTTTTCTTTCCCGCTGGCAAAGGGTGTTCATTTGTTTAATGCCTTGAATTTCGTTAAAATATATATGGATGAAAAAAACCGTCATTATTTTTTTGCTGCTTTCATCTTTTGCATCTTTTGTTTTTTGCGGCGAAAAATCCAACTACAAGAAGATTCATCTCTGGCAGAACATCAAGGGCATGGAAGTGAATGTGCGCGACACGATTCTCTTTGCCCCGAAAAAAACTGAAACATCTGCAGGGAAGAAAGGCGCGGTTATAATCTGTCCGGGAGGAAGCTACCATCACCTTGGAATGCCTCACGAAGGTTTTGCCACCGCAAAATGGTTCCAGGACATTGGAATCGTACCTTTTGTCCTTCAGTACAGGGTTGCCTACAACTGCCATCATCATCCGGCCATGCTGGAAGACATTGAAATGGCAGTCAAATACATAAGGGAAAATGCTGAAACTTATGGCATCGATGAAAACAAAATAGGTGCCATCGGTTTTTCCGCAGGAGGACATCTTGTTACCATGGCGGGAGTTTACGGCGGTTCAAGAAACGAACTTGAAAAACTTGGGGTTGCTTCCAATGTTTCCCTCAGGCCAAACTTCGTGATGCCCATTTATCCCGTAGTGACAATGCAGGATGACATCTGCCACAAGTGGTCCAGAAGAAGCCTTCTCGGCCACAGAGAATACACGCAGGAACTGAAGGATGAATATTCAATGGAATTAAACATTCCCGACGACATGGTTCCAACCTACATTCTTGCCTGCAAGGATGATCCCGTTGTCATCTTTGAAAATTCACAGCGGCTGGACAAGGCCCTGTCAGAAAAAAACATTCCCCACCGATTCGCAGTTTACGAAAAAGGCGGTCACGGATTTGGAATGAAGGTCGGAAAGTTTTTGAAGGAAACCCGTTGGAACCAGGACCTGAAAAACTGGCTTAAGGAAATGAACATTATTAACTGAAAATAAACGGCTATGTCCGTAGAAAGTGTTTCTGCGCCGATTGAGTATGTCGAAATCAAGCAGTCTGGACTAAATATGCGGTAGTTTCGACAGGCTCAACCACCGCATCCAGTATAGCAACACAATTTACGGACATAGCCAAACAAATATTAAAATACCAACTGGAGGATAAACATGGATATTGTTGAAAACTACAAGAACTTCCTAAAAAACGGAAAGACAGAAAGGGAATGCACAAGCGAAATAATTCGCCTTGCAGAAGAAAAGGGATACAGGGACATCAACAAAGTTGAAAAGCTTAAGGCCGGAGACAAGGTTTACATTTCAAAATGGAACAAATCGGTGGCCCTCTTCCACATCGGCTCAGACCCAATTGAAAAGGGTATGAACATTCTTGGCGCACACATCGACTCACCTCGCCTGGACATCAAGCAGAATCCTCTCTACGAAAGCGACTTCATCGTTTACCTCAACACCCACTACTACGGCGGAATCAAAAAGTACCAGTGGGTGACGATTCCACTTGCACTCCACGGCGTTGTATGCCTTAAGGACGGCACTACAGTAAACATCAACGTGGGTGAAAGCGACGCTGATCCTGTATTCTGCATCAGCGACATCCTCCCTCACCTGGCACAGAAGCAGATGGAAGGAAACGCAAGGGAATTCATTCCTGGTGAAATCCTTGACCTTATCTGCGGCAGCGGTTCCCCTGACACAGAGGATGACACAGAAAAAGAAGACAAGGAAAAATCCGAGGACAAAAAGAAGGAAAAGGAATCAGCAAAGAAAAACATCCTTAAAATCCTCAAGGACAAATACGGAATAGAAGAAAAGGACTTCAACTCTGCAGAACTTGAAGTTGTTCCTGCAGGTGCCCCTCGCGACCTTGGTTTTGACAGAAGCCTTATCCTTGCTTACGGACAGGACGACCGTTCCTGCGCATACACTTCCGTTCAGGCAATACTTGATACTGAAAAAACAGAAAAGACCCTTTGCTGCCTTTGCGTGGACAAGGAAGAAATCGGCAGCGTTGGTGCAACCGGCATGGCAAGCCACTTCATGGAAAATGCCGTTGCAGAAGTTGTTGCCCGTCTCGGAGACTATAGCGAACTTGCACTCAGAAGATGCCTTAACAGCAGCTACATGCTTTCAAGCGATGTTAACTCTGCCTATGACCCTATGAATGCAGGCCTATACGACAAGAAAAATGCTTCTTTCCTTGGCGGCGGAATCGTGTTCAACAAATACACAGGCAGCCGCGGAAAATCAGGTGCCAGCGATGCAAGCCCTGAATTCATTGCAATGCTCAGAAATGCATTGGACAATGCCGGAATCAAATATCAGCTTGCAGAACTTGGAAAAGTTGATCAGGGTGGCGGCGGAACAATTGCATACCTTGCGGCAAAATACGGCATGTATGTTCTTGATGCAGGCGTTGCAGTCCTTTCAATGCACGCACCATGGGAAATCACTTCCAGATTCGACATTGAGGAAGCCTACAAGGCATACAAGGAATTCTTAAGGATCAAATGATGTTCGACAACATACTTTTTGACTTTGACGGAACAATCATGAATACCTCTCCAGGCATTTATGATTCCTTTGACAAGGTTGTAGAGCACTATAAACTTGACTACCCCCGCTCGGAATATGACCGCATGATCGGTCCTCCTTTGCGCGACAGTTTCAGGAACATCATGAAACTTCCTGAGTCGGAACTGGACAACGCAATCAAGGTTTACAGGGACTATTATTCTGTAGAGGGAATGTATAACGGAGACATCTACCGCGGCATCATTCCCCTAATTGAAAACCTTAGGAAGGGCGGCAAAAAGATATTTACAGCCACCAGCAAGCCCGAACATTTCACAAAAATGATCATTGAAAGGAAGGGAATGCTGGAACTATTTGATTTCATTGGCGGAAGCGACATTACTGAAAAAGGTCGCGTCACCAAGGAAGATGTGGTAGAATATGTACTAGAGAGTCAGAAACTCTCCGAAAATAAAAGTAATTGTATTTTGATCGGGGACAGAAATTTTGATGTTATCGGAGCCCACGCAGTCGGCATAAAATGTGCCGGCATTCTGTGGGGATTCGGCAGCAGAAAAGAATTCGAAGAAGCGGGAGCGGACTGGATTTTTGAAACACCAGAAGATGTGGAAAAGTTCCTTCTTTCTTGACCTGAATATGATTTAAAAAAGATTAAGGTATTAAAGTGTATTTGAGTTTTATTTTAGGTTTATCAGCGATAAACATTCTGTTGGTTGCAATCGGAATCATCATCCAGAGAAGGATTCGCATCTGCAATCAGCAGAAAAAAAAGGACATTGAAGACAGTTTCAAGAGGAACGAACGCCTCATGGAACGCTCCGTAATGGCACTAAGCAATGCCATTGAGGCAAAGGACAGCTATACCAGCGGGCACTCAAAAAGAGTTGCTTCCTATGCCAGGGAAATTGCAAGGCGAATGGGAAAAGATGAAGACTATCAGCGCGAAATCTACCACGCAGGCCTTTTGCATGACATCGGAAAAATTCGCATACCGGACAGGATCATTTCAAAGAAAGGAAAACTGTCAGACATGGAATTCGAATGCCTCAAATTGCATCCTGTCATGTCCTTTTCCATGCTCAACGGAATATCGGAAGACGGAAAAATCGAGACCGCCACAAAGTATCACCATGAGCATTATGACGGAACAGGTTATCCGGAAGGACTTATAGGAAAATCCATTCCGGAATTTGCACGCATTCTTGCCGTTGCAGACACCTATGACGCAATGACCTCCAGCCGCAGCTTCAGGAACCTTTTTCCACAGAAGTTTGTCAGGTCGGAAATTGAATACCAGATGGGCAAGCAGTTCGACCCTGACATTGCAAAGTTCATGCTGGACATGATTGACGAAGACAAGGACTTCACCCTTAGACAGAAGGATGATATCAACAAGAAGATTCTTGTCGTTGATGATGATGTCATTGCGGTTAAACTTGTTGAATTCATGCTTGAAGACGACAGGACCCTAGAAATTACTTCTGTCAAAACAGGAGAGCACTGTATAAAAGCTCTTGAAGAATATACATTTGACCTGATTATCCTTGACATTTATCTGCCTGATACAGACGGATTCAAAATTCTGGATTTAATCAAGGATAAATATAAGACACCTGTGATTTTCATGTCTTCAGATAAAAATGAAGAGACCATCACCCGTGCCAGGGAAAATGGAATTAAATACTATCTGGTAAAGCCATTCCTGAAACAGGAGCTTGCAGAAGCATTGAGAGATGTTTTCAGATATGATTTGGAGCCGTAAATGAGATTTACACTGGAAGACATTAAGAATAAATTTTTTTCAGATGACAACCCTACACAGCTTACGCTTTTCAACACCATCATTCCGGCCGGAACAATAGGCGGAATATTTTCTATTTTGGTTTCCCTATCCGACACAGCCCTTCTGTTCCAGCTTGGAATCTGTGTCATTGGCATGGCCCTTTTGTGCCTTTTGTTTTACCTTGCCAACTGGAAAAAGAAAATACAGCTTGCTTCCATAGTCAGCATTGCCATCATGGGTGACATTGTTTTCCCGATAATGTTCTTTACGGGCGGTGGCATCAATAGCGGCATGTCTTCATGGTTTCTTCTTGCCATAATCTTTGCTTTCCTGGTTCTTGAAAAAGGCGCATTTTATGTCGTTTTTTTTCTTCAGATTTTTGTTGTAATAACCTGTTACACTATCGGTCTGCTCCACCCTGAATTAGTAAAACCATTTTCATCACTGAAAAGCAGCACCATTGATGTTGTACAGAGTCTTCTTATTACATCTACCGTTATCGGATGCATCATTAAATTCCAGAACAGGATTAACAAACACGCTGTTGAAAGGATTCAGAAGGCAAACGAAAACCTTAAGGACTCCGAACTTAAGGCTGAAAATGCAAACCATGCAAAATCAGACTTCCTTTCAAACATGTCCCATGAAATCCGTACTCCAATCAATGCCATCCTCGGAATGAACGAAATGATTCTCCGTGAATGCAAGGACAAGAACATTCTTGAATACGCATCTGCCGTACAGACTTCCAGCAATGCTCTTCTTTCCCTCGTTAACGATGTTCTTGACCTCTCAAAAATCGAATCCGGTAAACTTGAAATTAAGGAAGAAGAATATAAACTCCAGGATCTTATCCTGGACAGCTACGGAATGGTTGCAGAACGCCTTGAAAAGAAAGGTCTTCGCGGAGCAATCTTCTGCAATGAAAACCTTCCTCAGGGACTCATCGGTGACTTTTCTCACCTTCGCCAGATCCTCATCAACTTCCTTACAAACGCCTGCAAGTATACGGAAAAAGGCAATGTCGATTTCTTCATTTTAGGTTCAGGTTCCGGTGATGAAGCAAAGCTGATTTTCTCCGTAAAGGACACAGGTATCGGTATCAAGGAAGAAAACCGCACAAAGATGTTCAAGAAGTTTGAGCGCTTTGACCTTCAGAGAAACAGAAACATTGAAGGTACAGGTCTTGGATTGAGCATTTCAAAACAGCTCTGCGACCTTATGGGCGGTAAAATCGAAGTTAAGAGTGAATACGGAAAGGGTTCCGAATTCATCATCACGGTCCCACAGAGAATTTTTGACGCAACACCGGTTGGAGAAGTTTCTCCTAAGGGCAAGCAGAAAGAAAAGGAAATCAAGGTTTATCACCAGAGTTTCGAAGCTCCTGATGTTGATGTCCTTGCAGTCGATGATGTTGAACTCAACCTCATTGTTTTTGAAAACCTCCTTAAAGAAACAAAGATGAAGATTGACCTTGTTGAAAGCGGTGCGGCAGCAATCGAAAGGGCTTCCGAAAAGCACTACGACATCATCTTCATGGACAACATGATGCCTGAAATGGACGGTATCCAGACTCTGGAAAAACTCCGCAGCATGGATACTCCAAACAACAAGACTCCTGTTATTGTCCTTACTGCAGATGCCCTTGCAGGTGTCCGCGAAAAATACATCAAGGCAGGATTCAAGGATTACATTTCAAAGCCAATCGACGGCAACAACCTTGAAAAAATGCTCATCCGCTATCTTCCACAGCAGAAGGTTTTCCTCAAGACTGGAAAGGAAGACATACCATGCGGCGAAAAGATTTCAAGGCTCAAGAACATGCTTCCTGAATTCGACTACGAAACAGCCCTCAGCTACTGTGATGAAAGCGAAGAGTTCTGCATTGAAATCATCAGTGAATACTGTACAAACAACCATGCGGAAGAACTCAAGAATTTCTACGAAGAATGCGAATGGGAAAACTACAGGCAGCGGCTGCACTCCCTTAAGAGTACTTCCCGCACTGTTGGTCTTTCCGGTCTTGCAGAGGAATTCAAGATTCAGGAAGCTGCCGTAAAAAAATGCGAACTGGATTTTGCAAGGAAGAACCACAAGCACCTTATGGACCACTACTCTTTCTGCACATCAAGAATGCTGGAAGCAGGTTTCCTTCTTGAAGCAGACGGCGAAACAATAGAGAACATTGAATCAGAATTTGAAGGATTCTAAACATGAACATACTTGAGAAGTTAAAGGAAACTTTATCCTCTGTAGTTCCAATAATGGCAATAGTCTTGCTTCTAGCACTTACAGTCGTTCCTTTTCCATTAGAATTGATAATGAGGTTTCTTACGGGAGGCCTCATGCTTGTTTTTGGACTCACCCTTTTTCTTATTGGCATCGACATCGGTATTCTTCCGATTGGGGAAAGAAGCGGTGCTGCCCTAACATCAAAGAAAAACCTTAAGCTCCTTCTTTCAGTTTCCTTTGTCATCGGATTCATGGTGACAATTGCCGAACCTGATGTTCAGGTGCTTGCAACCCAAATAGGAAATCTTTCTGCAAATGTAAGCAAGTGGGCTCTTGTAATAATGATTGCCCTTGGAGTCGGAATCTTTGTTACCATCGGACTTTGCAGAACCGTTCTTTCCCTCAGGTTAAGGCGAGTGCTTATAGTTTCCTACATAATTCTTTTTGCCTTTGCCTTCCTGTGCCCGGAATACCTTCAGGGAGCTGCCTTTGATGCAGGCGGTGCAACAACGGGACCAATGACTGTTCCTTTCATCATGGCTCTTGGCATGGGTGTTGCATCCGTTCGTGCCGGAAACGAAAAGAATGCCGCCGACAATGACAGTGCCTTTGGCCTTACGGGAATTGCAAGCATCGGACCAATTGCAGCCGTTTGCTTTTACGGAATCATACTGAACCTGATGAAGGGCCAGGGAATGGACCAGACTTCAATTGCAGCAGGAACAGAACATCTGCTTCCAACAGGCATGAAAGTTTACGCATACCTGGTGCCGGCAATTCTAGGGGATGTTTTCAAATCCCTTTTGCCTCTGCTCATAATGTTCATCCTCTTTCAGATTTTCCTACTCAAGATGCCGCCTGTACAGCTCCGCAAAATGTTCAACGGTATAATCTACTGTTTCATTGGACTCGTACTTTTCCTTCTTGGTGCGGAAGGAGGTTTCATGCCGGCAGGACAGAAACTAGGAGAATACCTCGGCATGCTTTCTTCAAACAAGGGCGGATTATGGACCGTACTGATTGTTGCAGCATCCTTTGTTTTTGGGGCAATAACCGTATGTGCCGAACCTGCAGTTTGGGTTTTGACAGAACAGGTTGAAGAAGCAAGCGGAAGAACAATCAAACGCAAAATCATGCTCACTTCCCTTTCCCTTGGCGTTGCCTTTTCAATCGGATTAAGCATCCTCAAAATAATCTACGGATTCAGCCTTTGGTACATCCTTATTCCAGGTTATGCCTTGTCCCTAGCCCTCACTTTTTTCTGCCCTCCACTTTTCACGGGCATTGCCTTTGACTCTGGCGGAGTAGCATCAGGGCCCATGACAAGCACCTTCATACTTTCATTTACCCTTGGATGTGCTTCCAGCTATTCCTTCTCCGGAACAAACGCTTTTGGGGTTATAGCACTCGTTGCCATGACTCCCCTCATAGCAATACAGATTCTTGGAATCATTTATAAAATCAAGACAAAGGAGGCAGCATCATGAGTTCGCACAAACTGATTACGGCAATAGTTCCACATAACAAATGCGACATAATTTCAGATGCCGCACAAAAAGCAGGTGCCTGGGGAGGAACAGTCCTTACCGGACGCGGCATTAGTTCAAGCAAAGTCCTGGATTTTCTTGGACTCGGCGAAACAAGCCTTGAAGTAATCATGATCCTTACGGAATCTGAACAGTGCAGTAACATTTTTTCTGCCATCGTGGATTCAGTTTCTGAAGAAAAGAAAAACTTTGGCATTGCCTACTCCACCAATGCAGGGCAGGTATTGAAGGTGGGAAACATTACAGGAGAAAAACCGGTTATGAAAGGAAATAAAAAACAGCAGCTCATTACAGTTATCCTGAACAGGGGATTTGCAGACGATGCCATGGCAGCAGCAAGAAGTGCAGGTGCCGGTGGCGGAACTGTCCTTAACGCAAGGGGAACTGCAAAAGAAGACGATGAGAAATTCTTTGGCGTGAACATCGTCCCAGAAAAAGAAATGCTTCAGATTGTTGTTTCGGAAGAAAAGAAGGATTCAGTCCTGAATGCAATCAGGGAACTTCCTTGCCTTTCACAGCCTGGAAGCGGAATCTGTTTCTGCAGCGAAATTGAAGACTTTAGTGTACTTGGAAAAAAGTAATTGAACGATTTTTTCTCCGATAAAACTTTTTTAGATTTTTTTTCTCCAGATGAAGCCCAGATAATTCAAGGAAAGATTTCCCTCGTAGAATCGATTGACAGCACCAACACTTTCCTGATGAAGGAATCTGAAAAATATTTTCCTCTTCTTTCAGAAAGCGGTGAACTTACATCATCAGGAAAACAGTTCAACTTTTCCCTTAAAGCTGCAGCAAGCCAAACCAAAGGCAGAGGCAGAATGGGTCGTGAATTCATTTCTCCCATTTCCAGCGGAATCTATTTCAGCATTGCCTATGTTAAGGAAACGGGCATCTGTGATCCTGCAATGGTTACAGCATCTGTCTGCACGGGAATCTGCCGGGCCATCGAAAAAACTTACGGCGTTGAATGCAAGATCAAATGGGTGAACGACATTTACTGCAACGGAAAAAAAGTTTGCGGCATACTTACTGAAGGCATAATAAACCCAGCAGCAGGCAGAATTGACGGCTGTGTTATCGGCATCGGAATCAACTTGAGGACTAACAGCGCCTTTGACGGTGAATTGAAAAGCAAGGCAGGCGGAATATTGGATGGACTGAAAGAAGATGCAGCATTTCCATGCCGTGCAGCATTTCTTGCAGCCTGCTATAAAGAAGTGAAACATCTTCTTGTATCCGGCGAAGATTTTATGGAAGATTACAAAAGCCGTTCCCTGCTTACTGGAAGAACCGTTACCGTAACCCCTGTAATAGGCGATGAAAAAACTTCATACACCGCAACAGTAAAAGGCATATCTGACAGGGCAGAACTTGTGGTTGAACTTTCAGACGGAACCACAAGAAACCTTAGCAGCGGCGAAGTAAGCCTTCACGGCACAGTCATTAACAACTAATCATACTTTCTTTTAAAATTTAAAATAAAAGGCTATGTCCGTAGAAAGTGTTGCTGCGCCGATTGAGCTTGTCGAAATCAAGCACTATCTACTAAATATGCGGTAGTTTCGACATAAGTCCATAGCAGGTGCGTATGGACGCAGCATAGCGCACAACCACCGCATACAGTGTAGCGACACTATTTCCGGACATAGCCAAATAAAAAAGCCCATGGGAATGATATGTACCCCTTTTACTGGACAAAAGTAAGAGGGGTATTTTTATGCGATAC
>JAUNCR010000122.1:4633-5541 GCA_030526505.1 Spirochaetales bacterium | reverse complement strand
GGAGCAGCGGCTGGTGCTGGTGCTGCTGCAACAGGGGCTGGAGCTGGAGCTGCCTGAACTACACCACCGATTGTAGCAAGAACCTGACCGTTCTGGATCTGTGTTCCTGGAGCAACTGTGTATGTGATTGTTCCGTCTGCTGTAGACTTAACTTCAAGTTCCATCTTCATAGATTCGATGATGATAACTGTCTGTCCCTTTGTAACCTTTGTTCCGTTTGTGAAGCACTGCTTGAAGAGAGTACCTGCAACTGGAGCTGTGATATCAACACCGCCTGTTGCAACTGGGGCTGAAGCTGCTGGAGCTGCTGCCTGAGCTGAACCTGCGCCAACTGTTACATTGTAAGCGTTGCCATTGACTGTGATTGCACCTGCACCGTTTGAAGAAACGTTGTAAGAAGTACCGTTAACTGTGATTGTATAGTTACCACCCTTAGATGCGCCTGCTGCTGGAACTGCAGTTTCCTTCTTTGCGAATGTAGCAGCTGCATCAACTGGACCGTTAGCACGTGTCTTGAAGAACTTTTCTGCAACCTGTGGGAACATTGCGTATGTAAGAACATCTTCGTCTGTTCCGTTTCCACCAGCTGCCTTAGAAGCTTCAACCATCTTGTCCCATTCTGGTTCAATCTTGTCTGCAGGGCGGCATGTCATTACTTCATCCATCTTGTTCTGGGCAAGAGCCTGCTTTACAACATCAGCATTTGCAGAAGTTGGAAGAGCACCGAACTTACCTGTTACAAGGTTAGCGAAGTCTGCTGTCATCTTTTCATAACGACCGAAGAGAACGTTGAATACAGCCTGTGTACCTACGATCTGTGAAGTTGGTGTAACAAGTGGAACATAACCTGCATCCTTGTGAACGTTTGGAAGTTCAGCAAGAACAGCGTCCATCTTGTCTGCGGCACC
>JAUNCR010000122.1:0-4623 GCA_030526505.1 Spirochaetales bacterium | reverse complement strand
AAGCATTCCGCCTGGAACCTGAGAAAGAAGGATACGAGTATCAGCACCAAGGAATGCTGATTCAAGGCTAGAATAGTGCTTGCGAACATCGCGGAAGTAAGCTGCGATTTCAAGGAGAAGCTTTGTATCAAGGTTTGTATCGTATTCTGTACCCTTGAGCATTTCAACGATTGTTTCTGTTGGTGAGTGTGATGTACCCATAGACATAGAAGAAATTGCTGTATCTACGATGTCAGCACCTGCTTCGATACCCTTGAGGAGGGAAGCAACAGAAAGACCTGTTGTTGCGTGTGAGTGGATTTCAACCGGAAGGTCACATGCCTTCTTGATCTTTGTTACGAGGTCATATGCTTCGTATGGCTTCAAAAGACCAGACATATCCTTGATACAGATTGAGTCTGCGCCGAATTCAGCGTATGTCTTTGCAAGTTCTGCATACTTTTCGTTTGTGTGGAATGGAGTAACGGCATAAGAAATAGCCATCTGAACATCTACACCAGACTTCTTTGCAGCCTTTGTAGCGCGTTCCATGTTGCGTGGGTCGTTACATGCATCGAAAATGCGGAAGCATCCGATACCGTTCTTTGCAGCTGTTTCAACAAACTTGTCTACAACATCATCTGCATAGTGCTTGTAACCAAGAAGGTTCTGAGCACGGAGGAGCATCATGATCTTGTTGTTAGGAAGTGCTGCATGAAGTTTGCGAAGGCGTTCCCATGGATCTTCGTTAAGGAAGCGGATACATGAGTCATAAGTTGCTCCACCCCATCCTTCGATATATTTGTAACCTACTTTGTCGAGCTTGTCACAGATAGGGAGCATATCTGCAGTAGTCATACGTGTTGCGTGAAGCGACTGGTGTGCGTCACGGATAGCAAGTTCTGAAATTCCAACTTTAGCCATAATTTTATCCTCTTATATTTTAGTTTGATTCTTTTTCGTGAACGGCAGCAGCAATAGCGGCAATAATTGCACCATTGTCAGCAGGAGCGGCGGCAGGAGCTGCAGGAGCTGCATCCTTCTTTTCTTCTTTGTCCCAGCCCAAAGCATGAATTACTGCATGAAGTCCTGTCATTGCAAAAATCATGATAATAAGGAAGCTGAAAACTACACCCATTCCCAGCAGAGTAAGAATTCCACTCTGGCTGAGCATTTCAGAGATTGTCATAAATCCTCCAGATAGATATATATTTCCTAAAAACGAATTTTTACCGCATTATAGCGTTATTTGGCAATGAGTATATAGGAAAAAAGATTTATATACAATTAGTTGAGGCGTAAAAGATTTGTTAGTTTTATATCATTTCTTTTTTATACAATTGAAAGAAAAGTTGAAAATCAGTCTTCCATAATGAAATCATCAAAAATCTGGCGGACATCGATTCCGTTGATTTTACTGCCGTTTTCATAGCCTTTGAGAAGGTTTTTGCGGCCGTTTTCCAGCTGCTTGCTGGTGATTCCATGCTGAATTGAAAGGTGGGCTTCGAGCAATGCAGAAAGATGATCCGCTGCACGAACCAGTTTTCCATCCACAGGATTGAACTTGTCTTCATTGAATTTTGCATTCAATTCTTCAAAGGAAAGGGAAAGTACACAACCGTCAAAAACTGCCCTGTTGGAAAATTCATCGCTGGTCCAGTAAAGGATTTCGTCCCTATAGAACGGTTCCATCAAAGGCACAAGTTCCTTCTGTACAATCTGGTCTTCAATATTCTTAACGATTTCAGGAAGTCCGTCAGTTGCATTCTTTACAGGCGAAATGATGTCGCGGGTAACGCTTTCAGGCAAATCATGGAAAAGTCCGGAGAAGAAGTTGTTGTAAATGCGCTTAGGGCACATTTTGACCCCACATTCCCTTCCAAGGAGAAGCGTTATCACTGCAACAAAGAAACAGTGTCCAAGAACGGAAGTTTTTGGAACACGAGGAGTCTGGTTCCATCTGGTCTGGAACCTAAGCTGTTCTATGCGCATGAGGAATTCAAAGGGCTTCTGCTTTGTAATGAGAAGCTGAAGTCCGCGAAGGTCAAGGTATCCCTGCAGGTCTGCATTGAGTTCCTTACGGATTCCTTCAAGGCGCTCTATTTCATTTACCGGAGTAAGCATTTCAAGTTCGCGCAAAGTGGAGTACTTGTGTGCGGCACGGAAAATCCTTACGGTAAGTTCAAGGTCATCGCCCCTCCCCTTGTACTGGGTAAGGTTTTCCTGATATGACTTGAACATTTCAAAGAGTTCACTGTCGTCAATGAGTTTTTCATACCGTTCAAGAACCCACTGGTTCAACTTTTTGTATTCTTCAGGATATTCATTCTTTATGAGGGTCTGAACGGGAGCCTTGATGTCGCAAAGCTGAATCTTGCGGAGAAGGTCAAAGAGGCTTGCATAAATCAGCCATTCCCAGTCGATTCTGGCTCCAAGGCTTTCTTCATACTTTGCAATTATGTAGGCAACGACACATTTTTCCGCATGCTTGTCCATTTCAATGATGTCGAATGGACGCACCAAATCATTCCATCTTTCAATGGAAAAGGCTTCGAAGATTTTTAGGATGAATTTCTTTTTCATAGTGAATTACTTTGAGATACCCTTCTTTTCGTCGCTTTCCATCTTAGTTTTCCAGGCAAGGGCTTTCTTCCTGATGTTTTCAGACTCTTCGCTGTCACTCATAACCATGGCAATTCGGCGAAGTGCAATAAGAAGATTTACAGCAACACGCATATCGTCCACACTCTTGCTGGCAAGTTCATAACGGTCGCGGTAATCATTGGCACATTTTGAAAGAAGTTCACGGATAAGGCGAACATAAAGTATCGTATCTTCATAGACTGGAGAATTATGGTCAAAATAATCCTTTACAGCCTGCTTCATGTCAACAAGGTTCTTTGCAACTACGGCATGGCGGCCGCGCATTTCAACAAAGGATTCCTTCCATTTTGAATTTTCACCGAAGGCATCGACAAGGAGGTCAAGGGCAAGCCCCAGCTTGCGGATGATTTCAAGACGCTTGGTAATCGAAAGGCCCTTTATGGGAGCAATTTTTACCTCAATATCAGAATAAGGGCAGTCAACAGTATTGGAAACAACATCTTCAAGATAGATGATTGCCTTATAGAGGGACTTGCGGGCATCATTAAGGATATCATTGTTCTTAACTTCAAGCATTTCAACGGAAATGTTGTTGATGCTCATCTGAACAGTGGAAAGATATATCATCTGTTCGGCAAGGGCAATCTTCTTGAGTTCCACCCCTTCCTTCTGATTGCGAAGCGCAAAAGATTCATCCTTATCCTTTTTAATGAGACCATTGATCTGTTCCTTTACAGGACGGATTCTTTCATTAAATTCTTTGCGTGCTTCTTCTGAAACGGGCATTCTGTTCCTCCACTCTATCCGATTAGCTTATGCAGAAGGATTTCCATGCTGACTGAGCATTGCCGCCGCATGTTCAAGGGAAGCCTGGGAAACACTGTCTCCGGAAAGCATTCTGGCAATTTCACGGACCCTGTCCTGACCTTCAATGGCAAAGACATTGGTTGCAGTAGTGTTTCCTTCCACACCCTTCTGTATCTTTATTTGATTATCGGCATAAACTGCAATACTTGCAAGATGTGTTATGCAAAGTATCTGTTTTTTTGCAGAAAGCTTCTTCATGTGGTCGCCAAGGGAAACAGCAACCTCACCGCCGATTCCAGTATCGATTTCATCAAAGACAAGGGTTCCGGCCAAGTCTGCACGGCTCAAGATTGTCTTCAACGCAAGCATTACGCGGCTAAGTTCACCGCCAGATGCAATTTTTGCAAGGGGAAGCAATGGAGAACCCGGATTTGCACTGATGAGGAATTCAATGTTGTCCATACCGTAAGGACCGCACTTCTGCTCCACTGCATTTCCTTCCTTTTCAGTAAGGTTAACGCGGAACCTGGTTTCCTTCATTCCAAGTTTTGCAAGTATCTCTTCTACGGCAGCAGACATTTTTTCAGACGACTTCTTTCTCTTTTCAGAAAGGGCTTTTGCAGCCGTATAGACTTTCTTTTCAAGTTCAGCTATTTCCTTTTCAAGTACGCTCTTGTCGGCACCGCTTCCTGTAAGTTCTTCAAGCTGTTTCTGTGCCTTTTCAAGATATTCTGAAATGTCGGCAACAGTCCCATTGACTCCGCCTGCATACTTCTTCTTGAGTTTGTAAATCAGATCAAGCCTTTCCTGAACCTGAACAAGACGGTCCGGGTCAAAAACAAGGGCATTCTTGTACCTGCGGAATTCAGCGGCTATGTCGTCCACCTCATAGAAGGCCGACTGCAAGCGGCTTTCAAGGCCTTCAAGATTTTTATCAAGTTCCACAGTTTTGCCTGCAGTTCCCGTAATCCTTTTGAAAAGGGAAATGATTCCGCTGCCGTTGTCATCACCTTCAAAGGCAGAGGTAATTTCTTCTATATCAGAGTAAAGCTTTTCAAAGGAACTGAGTTTTGATTCTTCCGCTTCAAGTTCTTCGTCTTCATTTGGCTTAAGCTTTGCTTCAGTAATCTCATTTACGGCAAAGGAAAGCATGTCGATTTTTTCGGCCCTTTCAGCTTCATTGCTGTTGAGGGAATCAAGGACACGCCTCTTTTCCACAAGCTGATTGTAGAG
>JAUNCR010000012.1:12026-34919 GCA_030526505.1 Spirochaetales bacterium | reverse complement strand
ATTTCTTTTGTCCTGGCCTTAGGAAGCTGTAGAAAAGAAGGCGTAGAATCTTCTGTTGCAGAGGATTCACCTGAAGAATTCCTTGAAGATGTAGAAGATGACGCAGAAGAAATCACTGAAGAAAAAGATGTTGAAAAGGAATTGCCTAAAGTAGATATGGAGTATGTCATGGTGAATTCCCCGGAAGGGTTGAATGTCCGTGAAACTCCTGATTTGTCTTCAATGAAAGTTGCAGGACTTACTGACAGGACCATAGTAAGACTTCTTCAGACTGGTGCGGAAATTACCATAGATGGCATAACTTCAAGCTGGCTTGAAATTGAATTGCCGTCAGATATTGCAGAAAAGAAAAAAGTAAAAAGCGGATGGGTCTTTGGCGGCTACATGGAAAGAAATCTGGGGGAAAATATTTCGTCCGATTACTATCATTATGGCATGCTTGATCAGCCAAGAATGGCATCGATAGGCAGCTACATAATGCCTCATGAAAATCGAACCCTTGTCATGTATAGTGCACCGTCAGAAAAATCCAAAAAGATTTCTAGCTTTGGCGGAAAGGATTCTGGAATAATCATCAGGGTTGCTGGAGTAAGCCGCTATCTTGATGATGGTGCCTGGTATTATGTTTTGAATCAGTCCACTGGAAAAAAAGGATGGGTATTTGGAAGGACACCAGTATATTCCACGGCCGACGGTTTTAATGTTTCAAAAAGCAAAACCATTTATGTAAGAAAAAATGCTGATGTGCTTGTAGAAAAAAACGACTATAAGGCATCCTTAGGGTATATACCAAGAATTGTCCTTTGCTCCGACAACATCCATTATGTTGCCAGGGTCAATGAGTCAAAAAACCTGGAGATATACAACCGGAACAACGATGAAGTAAAGAATGTCTATCTGTCAGCTTATCTAAATGATTACAATGATAGAGAATCCGATGCAATTTTCTACAGTGCAAAAAGCAACGCAGTTTATTTTGGTTGGGGAAAATCAGTATGCCTATATTCCATGGATGAAGGCAACATTTCAACGGTTTTTGAAATCGACACAGACGCACCGGAAGCCTTGAGCGGTTCTGTAGTGATTGAGAGTATAAGCGTAAGTAAGGATGAAAGATATTTTTATCTTGTGGGGAAATTCTTTACGGGCAAAAGATACATTTCCAGAATGATAGCATTTGATGCTGAAACTAAGGTTCAGAAAATTCTGGATGTTGAAACTCCAAACTGTGATTCAGACCATTATTTGAAATATGACTATGATGTGGATTTTGATGAGAACAACAATGCTGTTTATCACATTTGTAATTCCAGATGGACTTCTTCAACTCATATTGTTGAGAACGCCCTGGTTTATGTAAGCTCAAATTCAGAAAACTGGCCTGATCCTGTTGTTCACATGCTCCCGGAAACTCAGTTCTCAAATAGAACTCTCTTTATTCCAGACTCAGAGGATGTGCTATGCTGCGGTTCAAGATTCTGTGTATATGATCCTGATGCAAACCTAAAGGCTTCCTACAGACTTGCAAACAATGAAATTTATGAAGGTATGCGCACATATAATAATTTCCAGATGAATGAAGATAAATCCATCTGTGCCGTACTGGAAGGAACGTTGGACAAATACATTACATTCTATTCGACAAGGACATTCAACCTTTTGTTTGCCATGAAATTAGAATCAGTTCCAGGATCTGATATGAAATTCTGGTGGAATGGAAAAATGCTTCTTGTGAGTGAAAAAGTAAACGAGAATCATTTCTATTCATCATATGATATTATGATTACGGAAAAGGAAAACCAGATAAGTGATACTGATCCTTTGGTCAAGGAACAGGTAGGTCTTTGCGCAGAAACTTTTAACTGCGAGGATGATGGTGAAGTAGGTTATAGCTTCAACTTTTCGCCTGATGGAATCTACATGTGCTATGATTTTGATACAAGGGCTGAAAATGCAGAACTGGTAAGGGCAATTATCGGAGGCTATGAAATTACGGGGAACAATGAAGTTCATCTCTATCCGTATTTTTCCGAATTCAGACTTCCATACTATAGCTGGATAAGCGAAGATTTTTCGAATTTCAGAAGATTCAATTTGCTCCCAGAACAGAAGGGGCTTGATGTATCCATAAAGGTAAAATTTCCAAGATACAATAGATTCGGTGAAATATATCTTTATGATAAAAATGATAGATTAATCGGTTCAACCTACGACTGGGATATAGGTTATGGAGCCTATGGTGTTGAAAATGAGGCGGCGTCTTCCGTTTACCAGGTATATGAAAAATAAAATTGAAAAGAATGCTGAAAATATGAAAAAGAAATATAAGCCTTTGGGATATATATCGGATCCCACTGGTGCTGCAGAATCCCCGGAAGATGCTGAACGTATAATTGGCAGGACGCATTATTTTAGCAGTTGGGGAAAAACAAAAGAGGAAGAAGAAAAATTATTAGAATATGAAGATGCTGTTCGTGTAATGTATATTGATACTGCAATCGAAGGGAAAAGAGGGAGAGATGTTTCGTATGCATATCATGACAAATCCCTTTTTCAGAAAGCAGACGGAACCTTTTATATAAGTGAAGTGTACTCCGATGACTTTGCAGGTGGTCAGAATTTTATTGCCGACTATGACAAAAAGTATTTTGAAAATCACACTTTGGATGATTTTGTTTTTGATCTTAAAAAATACGCGCCTTCTTTTCCATACGACGGAAAGTATTTGTCCAGCAACATAAGTTTTTACGCACAGTACTGGCTGACAGTAAGCGGTGAAGATCTGTTTGGAAACAGGAAATATTGGAAGATTGAAGGAATAGTAAAAGATGTTGATATGTACCTGAAAGAATTCAGCATCAATCGTGACTATGAAATTCTGAAGGCTCATCTTGAAGAGGAAAAAGAAAAGGCGATTCAGGAAATAAAGAAAAGGGAAAAAAGGGAAAAGATTTTTTTCGGGAGCTTTCTTTCTGATGAGGACGGCTGGCGTGGAAACTGTCATCCTCTTGCATCTAAAGAATATGTCGATGAACAGATCCATATAATTAAGAATGTGGTTGATAGGAAGAGCAGAAAATTCTATAAGGCAAAGGTTATTCGCGAGTCACCTCAATCTTTTTCTGCCCTTTCAAATTTCAAACTGTTCACTGATGGCAGTTTCGGATATCTCATTGCCATTGAAAATTGCCCCGAGATTGAATCCCATAATTGTGTTGCTGGTCCAGATAATCCAGGCCTTTACAACATAAATCTATGGAAGGAGATGGGTAAAAAAGAATATAACATTCAGGTTCCAACAAGACCATGCGGTCCAGAAGATGCCGTTCAAAACAAAAGGCTTGGAAACTGGCTCTATGATTTATGCAGTAAAAATGGATCCAACATTTGGTATGGAAAGTATAGGGCCAATGATTTTAGTACAGCAAAGATGATTGTGCATAAAATCTGTTCCAATATAAATGTAAGGGACTCTGGATTTTTTCAGAGGTTCGTTTTAAATAGATGTGATCTTGGAACATTCTGTCAGATTCTAAAAAGGGAAAAAGCTTTTTCTGAAGTCGTGTTGAAAGTAATTGAAGAACATGATTTTTCCATGGAAGAAATTTTCTACTCCTTCGAAAATGACAAGCACATGTGCATAGAAAAGCGTGGTGACGACCTGATCTCCATTGATTTTATAGAAACAGTGAAGTAAAAATTGCCTCAATTGATTTAATCTTCCATATTGGATAAATTCTTCTCTATGAAGACAGTCTCAGATTTTACGGAAGGTCCTATCCTTGGGCCACTTTTGAAATTTGCATTTCCAATTCTTTTTGCCATGCTCCTTCAGACAATGTACGGGGCGGTGGACCTGTTGATAATCGGACAGTTCTGTGATGCAGCTGCTGTTTCTGCAGTTTCTAACGGAAGCCATGTCATGTCGACCATATCAAATGTAATCACCGGCATTTCCCTGGGAATGACAGTTCTTCTTGGCCAGAGGATCGGTGAAAAGAAACTGGAAGAAGCGGGGAAAATAATCGGCAGCGGAATCGTCCTGTTTTTCATCATCGCAATGATTGCTTCAGTCCTCATGATTTTTACAACACCTTCCTGGATCAGCATGCTTAGGGTTCCTGAAGAAGCTGTCGCTTATTGCAAAAGTTATATGATTATATGCAGTGTGGGAATTCTTTTTATCGTTGCATACAATCTTCTTGGTGCAATTTTCCGTGGGCTTGGAAACAGCAAGCTCCCTTTGATTATTGTTGCCATCGCCAGTGTATGCAATGTTTTCCTTGACCTGTTTTTTGTTGCGGTTCTGAAAATGGGGGCTGCAGGGGCTGCCGTAGCAACGGTTCTTGCACAGGCCTTGAGCGTTGTGATTTCCCTTTTCATAATCGTAAGGATGGACCTGCCCTTTACTTTCAACCTAAAGATGATCAGGTACAACGGGGCCCTTAATGCAAGGATTTTGAAACTTGGAACTCCAGTTGCTTTCCAGGACCTGCTCGTGAGCATCTCCTTTTTCTTTTTGAATGCCATCGTCAATTCCATGGGAGTTGTTGCCAGTGCTGGAATCGGCATTGCAGAAAAACTTTGTGGCTTCATAATGCTTGTCCCTCTATCATTCAGCCAGTCCATGAGTTCTGTAGTTGCACAGAATTACGGCGCAAAGAAAATGGACAGGGCGGTAAAGGCCTTGATATGCGGAATAGGCAGTTCTTTTATCGTTGCGGTTTTCATTGCCTGCCTGGGATTCTTCAAGGGGAACCTTCTCTGCGGAATCTTCAGCAAGGAAACGGATGTTGTCTTTGCAGGCTGGCAGTATCTTAAGGGCTATTCAATCGATGTATTGTTCACTTCATTTATGTTCTGCTTCATCGGATTTTACAACGGGGCCGGAAAAACAAAATTTGTCATGCTCCAGGGAATCTTCGGGGCCTTTGGTGTCCGCGTTCCGTTGTCTTTTATAATTCACCATTATTATCCGGATTCCATTTTCTACCTGTCTCTTGCAACTCCAAGTTCAACAGTGATGCAGATTATCATATGCTTCATCTATCTGAAAATTTTTTGGAATGATGTAAAGTAAAACAAGCTGTAAAAATTCAATGATTTTCCGTCAGCAAGATTGAATCCGTGAGGTATAAAAAAAGCGGCCGAATGTTCGACCGCTTTCATTCTTCTTACATTCCGATTACAATAAAAAGAATTAGTAAAAGCACAACTCCGATTCCACAGATTGCAAGACCAATATATTCAAATATTTTCCCCTTATCGTTTCCTGCAGTAACTGTCTTCTTTCCGTTTAAGTAACATAAGAATCCGCTGATAATCATACAAATAGCACCAATCATTTTTACCTCACTTTGGGAATATTCCCATTTTTAATTTTCTTTATTATAAAATGACTTTCAATTGTTTGAAAAGTGTTTAGTATTAGATGCATAAAATGTATACTTGTAGCGTACGAGTATGAAAAAGGCACTGACAATTTTCTTAAGTTTATTCTGCGTATTTTTTCTAGGCGGACTTAGGCTCAATGACTGGGACTTTGATGGATATACATTTATCTTTTTTTTCTTTAGTCTGGTTGGCTCTATAATTATAACATCAATAATTATTGTAAAGATGGAGAATAACAGAATAATTTTTTCATCCAAAGATTCTGGCAGCACAGGCTCAGATTATGTTCGGACGGAATGCAAAACAGAAACCCTTGAGAAAAAAGAAATTCAGCTTTCAATTGAAAACTATGACAGGGAATGGTTTGACTATGATGTTTTCCAGCGTGATAAGTACAGCATGTCTTTCAGCTTCCATTCTGATAATTTCATGAATACAAAAATTCCTGCAGATTTTACGGCTTCAAAATCATCCTCTGAAAATTGGATGAGTGGCGGGAAGGAAAATTGGTTTTATGTAGAACTTGATCATAGAGGTGTTGGACATGGTCATGATGCACCGATAAATGAAACTCTGGACGAATATTTTTACTATACAAAAGATAGAGGCGTAAAGGGCATCTACGATTGCACTTATGAAATTACAAATTATAAATCCTTGAAAAATTTACTGAAGGAAATTTCTGATTTATCATTGAATCCTGAAATTGGTGAAAACTTATATTTTGACATGGAAACTTTACCTGACTTCATTTCAAAAACCGTTTCAATGAAGGGAATTCCCAAAAGCCTTAAAGAATATTTTAAAACGCACTTAAAAGAAGATATTGAAACCCTTGAAACAAAAGAAGAAAGCAAGAAAGGAAATGTCTGCACCAGTTACATCAGCATGCTTACCATAAAAAATGGCAATGAAAAAATCATGTCATTTAAAAAAGCTTGGGACGGAGGAATAAACTTGTGTTTTCATTGATGCGGATGTTATTTTTCGTGAATTAAAATTTCCGAATGCCCGCCGTTGCTCTGTCGTTCAGTAATTTTCCATTCTTCTAAAAGAGGTTTTATGAAAGTTTTTGCATCTGGAAAACTTGCATTGAAAACCGTTTCGTAGATTTTTCCATCCACAAGATTTTTGCTCAAGGCATACTCAAAAAGTTTTGCGCCGCCGATGAGGAACATTTCCTGTCTTGAATATTTTTCGTCTGAAAAATATTCAATTGCCGATTCCAGGGAGCTGAAAAAAATAAATTGGCCGTCGGTGATTGTGCTGCAGGAAGTTGGTTCACAGTTTCTGTCGATTACAGCATTTATTCTGCCAGGCAAAGGTTTCTTAAAAGTTCTGTATGTGTTGAATCCCATGATCACAATGCCGCCCATGGTCATGCTTTTAAAATGAGCCATGTCATTTTTTGCATCTTCCGAAAGTTCAGGAACATTCTTCCACGGAAGGCTTCCGTCTGAAAGTGAGATTTCCCCGTTGAGTCCGCGGGCAAAAATTGCATTCAGTTTGCTCATGATTTTAGAATAGTAAAAAGCTAAAAAAAATACTATCATTAAGATGGTGGGAAAAATGAAAAAGACAATCTATGCATCCTCAATGATTTTTGCCTGTGCACTGGCATTTCTTTCGTGCGGGCAGAAAACTCCTGAAATGACTCTTGAAGAAATCGAAGACTATCGTGCCCATGCTGGTCAGCATCTTCTGGAACGTACTCAATATAAACCTTACGGCGGACAGGATTTTGTGGCGGGTAAAGAAGGCGGCATCTGGAACGATTCAATTCTTGCAGATCCAAAAACCTTTAACCATCTTATTGCGGAAAGGGACGGTTCTTCCAGCGCCCTTATGGAAATGATTTCTGAATGGCTTGTGGACTATGATCCTATAAAAAAAGAATGGATTCCAAAAGCTGCTTTTTTTGAAGTAGAGACGGATGAAGAAAAAGGAACTCTTACCGTTCACTATACTTTGCGTGATGAAATGGTCTGGTCCTCGTATGGAAAAAAAGAGACGGTTCCAGTTACAAGCGATGATGTTGTCTTCTGGTACAACGAAATCGAAGGCGACGAAGTTTTCCAGAGTTCCGGTTATGGCGGACAGTTCCTTGAGCTTGAAAACGGAGAGCAGGGACACATTGAATGCGTAAAGGTTGATGAAAAAAGATTCGACTTCATTTTTCCACGCATAGTTGCAGAACCTTTGCTCACGACAAATTGTTCAATCAAGCCTTCATTCATCTATAAAAAAGTTAAGGAAGAAAAAGGAGCCGACGGCGTAAAGGATCTTTTCAACGCATCGGAAGATCCAAAGGAAATTCCTTCCTGCGGCAAATGGCATTTTGCAGAATACAAGCCTGCACAAAGAATAGTCTATAAAAGAAATCCAAATTACTGGGAAAAGGATTCATCAGGAAATACCTTGCCCTACATGGATACCATGATCTGCCAGATTGTGGGAGACCAGAATACTTCATACCTTCTTTTTAAACAGGGAAGACTTGAAAGCTACGGTCCTCGTCCTGAGGAAATTGATGAGGTGGTAAATTCCCAAAAGAACGGATATACGGTCTACAGGGCAGACGGTTCCTTCAGTGCGCCTTTCTGGAGCTTTAACCAGAATCCAAAGAACAAGGACAGCCAGTACTACAAGTGGTTCTGCAAGAAGGAATTCCGACAGGCAATGAGCTGCCTTTTGAACCGTGAAAGAATCATCCAGCAGACATATCGTGGACTTGCAGATCCATGCTATTCTTTCTTTGCAAAACCAAATGCTTTCTATGACGAAAACATTCAGCTTAAGTACCGCTACAATGTGGAGCAGGCAAAGGAACTCCTTGCAAAGGCCGGAATCAAGCCTGATGAAAAGGGCGTAATGCGCGATTGGGAAAACAATCCCATTGAATTTGACCTTACCATCAATGCATCAAGCAGCACAACAAGCGACATTGCCCAGATTATTACTGACGAATGTTCGTTAGTTGGCATCAAGGTTAATGTTCGTCAGACGGATTTCCAGAAAATCGTTGAAATGCTTACATCAACTTACGACTGGCAGTCTCTTATCATCGGGTTGTCAGGGGGAAGCATTTTCCCATCCCAGGGAAGCAATGTATGGGTAAGCTACGGAAACCTTCACCTCTGGTATCCCCTTCAGCCAAAACCTGCAACTGATTGGGAAGCAAGGGTCGACTGGCTTTACAACAACGCAAGCTACACCATCGATAAAGTTCAGGCAAAAAAATATTGGGACGAGTATCAGGAAATCTACCTTGAGCAGTGTCCAATCATCTACCTTGTAAGTTCAAGAAGTTTCTATGCAATCCAGAATACCTGGAACCAGGAAAACTTTTATTACGACAACATGTACGGTGCAAGAACCGAGTATGTTTTTGCCCAGTAGGCAGGCGGAGATAAAATGAAAATGTTCAGCAAGTTAAAATCTACGGTAGTTTATCCATGGACAGTGTTCCGCAAGAAAGTTCCACTCGGGTCCTTCATCTTGAGCCGCATCGTCACGATGATTGTTCTTTTGTATTTGCTTGGCTTTGCTCTGTTCGGCCTTATGGAACTTGCTCCTGGAGATATCGTTGACCAGATGATGAGCCAGCAGATCATGACTGAAATGTCTGCGGGAAAAACAAAGCAGTCAGCTCAGGACGCAAAGTTTTCAGAAGAGCAGGAACAGAAGCTCCGCGAAGAATTTGGAATCGACAAACCATTCTATGTTCAGTATGGGGCATGGCTTAAGCGTGTTGTAATCCATCACGATTTGGGAACCAGTTTGATTTCGAGGGCGCCGGTAAGTTTTCTTATCAGTTCAAGAATCTGGAATTCGGTCCTGCTGAATTTGATTTCCCTTGTGTTCATTACGGCCTTTTCCTTTTTGCTTGGCGTTTATTTTTCGTCCAAAGCAGGCACAAGAACGGACATAGCGGCAACTTTCTTTGCACTGTTCTTCCATGCTTTCCCTGGAATTCTTCTTTTGATTTTGCTTCAGCTCTTTGCATCTTTGACTGGGCTTTTCCCTGTAACGGCATATCCAGAATTTCCATTCAGCGAAGCACCGGTGAAATTTACATTCAGCTACATGCACCATATTTTTCTTCCGTTGCTTGCTTCCTTTCTTGGTGGCATCGGTGGAACCATGAGGATGATCCGTTCAACAATGCTTGATCAGATGGGCATGCCTTACATCATGGCTTTGCGTGCAAGGGGAATCAGCGAGCGCCGCGTTTACCTTAACCACGCTTTTAAAAACACTTTGAATCCTTACATTACCGGCAGTGCAAATCTTCTTGCGGGACTTTTCAGCGGAAGCCTTATTCTTGAAATCATCTTTGCATATCCTGGAATCGGTCGCCTTATGTATGAAGCAGTTACACAGCAGGATGTTAACCTTGTTCTTGCAAACAGCATGTTTGTTTCGGCACTTGTCCTTGCAGGCATGGTCATCTCGGACATTCTTCTTGCGGTTGTGGATCCAAGAATCAGATACGGAGCGAACTAATGAAAAAATTTTTACAGTACATAAAATCCCGACCACTTGCTTTTTCATCATTGGTTTTCATCGGTGTCCTTTACTTCATAATGGTTTTTGCAGAATTCGTTGCGCCTTACCCTGCAACAAAATCCTTTCCGGAAAACACCTTTCATCCGGCAAACCTTCAGCTTACCCTCAGGGGACTTAAGGTTCGGGAATACAGGGTTCTTGAACCTTCTACCTGGCAGTATGCAAGGGTAAAGGGCCTTGAGCATAACTTCCGGTTGTTTGCCAGGGGCAGCGAATACAAGGTATTTGGAATCATAAAAACTAACGTTCATTTGTTTGGAACAAAAGACGGGGAATACCCTGTTTACCTGCTTGGAGCCGACAATCTGGGCCGCGATCTGTTCAGCAGAATTGTCTACGGAAGCCGCATTTCACTAACAATCGGTTTCATTGCCAGTGCAGTATCCCTGGTCCTTGCCATAATCTTTGGAGGCCTTGCAGGATTTTTTGGCGGAAAGACCGACTGGTGCATCATGCGCTTCAGCGAATTTTTCATGCTTATACCAGGGCTTTACCTGATCTTGTTTTTGCGTTCCCTTTTGAATTCAAAGATGGACAGCGGAACTTCCTACATGATCATTACTGTTCTTCTTTCACTTGTCGGGTGGCCTGGCAGTGCAAGAACTTTGCGCGGTATGGTTCACGCCATCAAGAGGGAAGAGTTTGTTCAGAATGCAATTCTTGAAGGAATGCCTTCCCTTGTAATCATTTTCCGCCACATCATTCCGCAGATAACAAGCCTCCTCATTGTAAGCACAACCCTTGCCGTTCCGGGATTCATCATGAGCGAAACAACTCTTTCCTATCTTGGTCTTGGAATTGCGGATCCTGCCGTCAGCTGGGGTAGCCTTATCAACCGCGACATTTCAACCTTGAACAATTTAAGGAATTTCCCATGGCTTCTGGTTCCAGTATGGCTTTTGCTTCTGGTGACCCTTGCCTTCAATTTCTTTGGCGATGCCCTGCGTGATTTCTACGATCCATACCACAGCGTTTTCAAGAAGCCTTTCTTCAAATTCAATTTCAGAAAAAATGTGTCTGAAGGAAATGCAGCCCAGGAAAAACCAGCCGCATCTGAAAAAAATGCTTCCGGTGAATTCCTTTCCGTTGAAAACCTTCATGTCACCTTTGATCTGTTCCGCGGAAAAAACATCATAAAGATTTATGCCGTTCGCGGCGTAAGCTACAAGATGGACCGCGGGGAAATCCTTGGAATCGTTGGAGAAAGCGGAAGCGGAAAGTCCGTTTCATCAACTGCAATTCCTGGACTTCACGGGGACAATGCGACTGTTGAAGGAAAGATTTTCTTTGATGGAACCGAAATGACTTCCCTTGATAAAAAGCAGCTCCGTCAGTTCCGCGGAAAAAAGATCGGTTACATTTTCCAGGAACCAGGCCGTTCCTTTGACCCGCTGCAGAATGTGGGATCAGTTTTTGAAGAAACCCTGCGCAATTCAAATCCTGAAATGACAGAGGAAGAATGCCAGGAAAAAACAATAGAACTCCTTAAGGAAGTGGGACTTCCAAATCCGGAAAAGAGGCTTAAGAATTTCCCTCACCAGTTTAGCGGCGGACAGCTTCAGCGCATTTCAATTGCCCTTTCCCTTGCCCAGGACTGCGAGCTCCTGATTGCCGACGAACCGACAACTGCCCTTGATGTTACAATCCAGGCACAGATAGTTGAGCTTCTTGCAGACCTTAGGAAAACACGAAAGCTTTCCATCATTTTCATAAGCCACAACATTGACCTTGTTGCTTCACTTTGCGACAGGATCATCGTTATGTACGGTGGACTCATTATGGAGCAGGGGCCTTCAAGGGAAATAATTGAAAATCCTCGCCACCCATATACAAAGGCATTGCTTGCCTCAAGTCCAAGATTCGGAACCAGCTACAGGGACAGTGAACTTCATGCAATTTCCGGAAGGGTGACTGACCCTGCAAATCCGGAACCAGGATGTCCTTTTGCACCAAGATGTTCCCTTGCATCGGAAAAATGCCGGGAATCGGGCTACAGCTGCATAAACTAAGTTGAACCAACAGATGAGGAAATGACTATGGAAAACGAGACAGTAATACAGGTTTGCAACCTTAAAAAGCGCTTTGGCCTTGATGCAGGATTCTTTGCAAAGGCCGACCAGCATGTTTACGCAGTTAACGATGTTTCCTTTGAAATCAAAAGGGGACAGACCTATGGTCTTGTTGGTGAAAGCGGCTGCGGAAAGACAACTACGGCAAGGCTCTTGATCCGCATGTATGAGGCAGAACACGGAAATGTGATTTACTACGGCGACAAAAAAATAAGGGATGTTCGGAAAATGGGCAAGAAGGAACTGGCTTTGTTCCGCGAAAAGGTGCGCTATATTTTCCAGGATCCTTCCCGCTCCCTTGATCCTCGCCTGACTGTATATGACATTCTGACTTCTTCCCTGAAATATTCATCAAAATGGAAGGGAAAGGAAGATGCCCGTGCAAAGGCAGCCGCAATCCTTGAAGAAACGGGCCTTGATGCAAAGGACCTGGACAGAAAGCCTTCGGAATTTTCAGGCGGACAGAGGCAGCGCATTTCCATTGCCCGCGGCCTCATAATGGAACCGGAAGTCCTTGTGTGCGATGAAGTTGTAAGTGCCTTGGATGTAAGCGTTCAGGCCCAGATCCTTAACCTTTTGCAGGACCTAAGGAAGAAAAGGGGGCTTTCATTCCTGTTCATTGCCCACGACCTTAAGGTTTCCTGCTGGTTCTGCGACACCATCGGCGTAATGTACCGGGGAATGCTTGTGGAGGAAGGACCTGCAAAGGACATGTACAGGGATGCCCTTCACCCATACACCCAGGCCCTGTTTGCCGGCGCCGGAGGTCAGTTTGCCGTGGAAAAGAACGGTGAAATGAACACCCTCCTTGAATCTCCAAGGGGCTGCCCTTATGCCCACCGCTGTTCAAAGGCAACTGAAAAGTGTCGTGAAGAAATCCCTGAGTGGAAGGAAGTTTCGGAAGGACACAAGGTAAGGTGCTTTAACATTTCTGAATTATCCTAGAAATTTAAGTAAAGAGAATTTATAATGTGTGGTCAAGGATGGTCATTGGCCGTCCTTGTGTTATTAAAAAAGTGCAGGTTATCTAATGTCAAAAGCTTTGTCCATTTTGGTTTCAGTGCTGGTCATGTTCTTCCATTCAGGATGCAGCCGACTGTCAAAAAACAATCGGGAAATTACAAAGGAAAACATAAAGGTCGGCTTTGTCTATAACGGTTTCATAAACGATGAAGGCTATACGCAAGCTCACGACGAAGGAAGGAAAGCCCTGAACAAGATGGGCATTCCCACGATGTACATAGAAAATGTCAAAGACGATGACATGTATTGCCATGAAATCATAGATGACATGATTGAAGAAGGCTGCAATGTAATCTATGCAATAAGCTATGGATTTATGAATGCAGTTGTAAAAGCCGCGGAAGACCACCCAAATGTAATCTTCGGCCATTGTTCCGGCACAGTCAATCTTCCTAACCTTTCTACATATTTTGGAAAAATGTATCAGGCCCGTTACCTTGCGGGAATCGTTGCCGGAATGAAAACTAAAAGCAGCAAAGTTGGATATGTAGCCGCATACGAGATTCCGGAATGCATCAGGGGTGTAAATGCCTTTGCTCTGGGGGTTCTGTCAGTGAATCCAGACGCAAAGGTTTATGTCTACTGGACCAGCACCTGGAACGATCCGCTAAAAGAAAAGAAAGGGGCTCAGACTCTGATTGAAAAGGGCTGCGATGTAATCGAACAGCATCAGGATACGCCTGCCGCACAGCTTGTTGCACAGGATTCCGGAGCCTTCTGCCTTGGTTACAACTTTGCCCCTGAAAAACCCGTTGCCCCAAACGCCTATCTTTGTGCTCCGATATTCCATTGGGAAAAATTCATTATCGAAGATGTAAATGCCATTCTTGACGGTGTATGGGAAAACCGTTCCTATTGGGAAGGTTTGGACAAGGGCATTGTAGACCTTTCCCCACTTTCCGATTTGTGCACTGAAGAAATGGAAAAAAAGGTTTCCCGTGCAAAAAACAGGATCATAAACGGCAATCTGAAAATCTTTTCAGGAAAACTGTATGACACCGATGGAAACCTTAGGGTTCCTGAAAACACGGTCATGAGTGATGATGAAATCATGAACATGGACTGGTTCATAAAAGATGTAATTATTATAAAGAGTGGAAAATGAATTTAAAAAGTGTAAGACATTCTAAATCCGGATACAGGTTCTTTCTGTTTACCATCTTCGTAACGATTGGTGCGCTGGTTGGAAGCGTTTACTTTACCTTTGCCTCTTTCTATAAAATTGCAAAAACCGATGCCATTTCCATCGGTGAAAAAGCAATCTATGAATCAACTGAAAAACTGAACAACTTTCTTCTGAACGGTCTTGATGTATTGACCGTTACTTCGGAAACCGTCGAATACATGATGAGGAAAAACGAATCCGTTTCGGAAATCGAAAGGTATCTTGTATATGAATCGGAACTGTACAAGAAATCTGTAAGCGGAACCTTTACGGGCATATACGGTTATCTTGATGACAATTACATAGACGGCACTAACTGGGAGCCTGATGCTGATTATGACCCAAAGACCAGAAACTGGTATACGGGTGCCATGCTGACTCTTGGGAAGGCAACTATAATTCCTCCGTACATTGATGCACAGACAGGAAAAATCATTATTTCTGTTGCAAAGATGCTCTACGACTGGAGTGTACTTGCATTGGACATTCAGCTTGATGAACTGATCGACTACATGAGAAACATTAATAGCGACGGTTACAGTTTCATAATCGACAGAAGCGGGATGATTGTTGCCTGCTCCCCGAACAAAAAAATCAAGCTTGGGGAAAACCTTCTTGAAGAAAGAAAGGACCTTACATCACCTAAAAATGCATTTGCAAAGAATCTTGTAAGGGCAATTTTCGTAAGGAACGACCAGCCTACAAAATCGGATTCCCTTGTTCTTGACGGCGAAAAATGCTTCGTGTTTTCCCAGCAGGTTCAGAACGACTGGTTTGTAGTTGCCGTTGTCAGCGAATCAGACCTGTTTGCAAAAATCCGCCTTAACCTGATCCGAAACATAGGCCTTTCGATTTTGATTCTCCTTGTAGTCTGCTATTTCTGTACGACTTCACTGGTTCACAGAAGAAAGGCAAACAAAAATGCAGAGATAGCCGAAGCAACTGCCGCTGAACTCAGGAGCTTTCAGGAAAGTCTGAATGACACCATAGAAGAACAGAAGCTCCTCATAAAAAACCAGACAAAGGAACTGCTTACATTCCAGAGCAATGTAATCGAAGGTGTTGCCCAGCTTATCGAAAGCCGCGACGGTTCAACTGGAGAACATGTTAAGAATACAAAGAAATATGTCCTCATGATTGCAAACCACCTTTATGAAAATCATCTGTATCCGGAACTGATTAACGAAAGGTTCATAGAAATGATTGGAAATGCCGCCATCCTCCATGATGTCGGAAAGATCCACATTGAAGACAGGATACTCAGGAAGCAGGGAAAGCTTTCCGATGAAGAATATGAAATCATGAAGACCCATTCCATAAAGGGCGGCGACATAATCGACAAGATTTTCGGAAGTTCAAACGACGAATACCTTGTAAGGATCACCCATGAAATTCTAAAGCACCATCACGAGCGCTGGGATGGCACCGGATATCCTTCAAAACTTTCGGGAACGGACATTCCTTTAAGTTCAAGGATAATGGCCATTGCAGATGTCTATGATGCATTGATTTCGGAACGCGCCTATAAGGAAGCCTATCCAAAGGATAAGGTCATAAGGATAATGAATGAAGGAAAGGGAACTCAGTTTGACCCACACCTTCTGGAAATTTTCCTCGACATTATCATGGAAAATACAGAAACAACTATCTAGAAATCCCTCTGAAAATAAAAAAGTTCTTCCGGAAAAAACAACCGTTCCAACCGGAAGAACTTCAAAAGACTAGAAGAATAATCTTAAGGAACCGCCTGCACTGTGCTTGGTTTCCCTATAGTCTCCGGAGAAACTGTAGAAGCCGTTGAGCGTCAGGTTCTGTCCAAGGGCAAGCCTTTCTTCCACCGTCGCTTCAAAGCGGGTGTGCTCCTTTTCGAAAGGGGACTGATATATGGAACCGGAAATCTTCTGCTTCCATATTCCCACCGTCGTAATGAATCCAATCTCAGCACCGCCAAGAATGTCCGTGTAATAGTCATACCTTGGGGCAAAGAAACTGTCGCCTCCGACCAGGACATAGGCCTGTGTGCAAGGCAGGATGAAGTTGCTTATTCCCACGGCGCCCTTAAAGTGGCCAGCCAGGGTTTCCTTTCCGTCCTTGTAAAGGTTCTGTTCAACACCAGCCCTGAAAAGGAATCCTTTCTTGGCAATCAGGGTGTCGTACATTGGAAGGGAAATTACATTCACGGCATCTGCATAGCGGAGCGAGAATTTCTTTTCAGAAAAATTGTACCTTACGGAAGCATTGCAGAATTCAATCTGGGAATTAGGCGAAAATCCGTCATCCCTGTCCATAAGGCTGTGGGCCAGCACGCGGACTTTTGTTTCTGCATAGGCGTCCTTGTCGTCTATTCCGCCGCCAACAGTCACCATGTGCGAACCGTGGGCGCTGTGAGGCTTGGAATCAGGTGTGGGAATATTCTTTGCAAGTGATTCCACATCCTTAATCTTGTTTCTTTCCGAAAGAACTTCAAGGAAGCGCTTCTGATATTCTTTCTGAGTGATTTTATTGTCGGAAAGAAGGTATTTAAGGTAGTCAGAGGCAAATTCCCAAAGGTTTGCCTGTTCTTCCGCTGTCATTCCCTTTGAAGGAATGTCTTTAACGGAAGCCTTTCCAAAACATACTTTCTTAACGAACCTCTTCTGCCTGAAGGTTAAAAACTTTTTTTCATACTGCATCTTGCTGAACAGAGATGGCCTGTAGTTCACCTCGTCAAGAAGATTCAGCCTGTCCAGCTGCTTTATGACCTGCACCGGTTCAACAACAATGCCGGGGTCATCGGTCAGCTTTGTTTCTGGTCTGGCTGCTTCAATAGGGAAAAGAATGCAATAGGCGCAGTTTTCATCAAGGAACCAATAATCCGAGTAGGTAAAGGACATCTCGATGATATGGCGCATCATTGTATCGTTTTCGTCATCAGTAAGCTTAAGCCTGTATTCCCATGTATCACGCATGTCCAGATAACTGTATTTTGTTATCTGCTTGTGATATGGAAGAATGTCGTATTGTCCAGGATATGCACCGAAAATACCTTTTATTGCGTAAAGGATACCTGGTGGGTCTGTTGCAATGGCACCATAATTGACAGACAGGCCTGCAAGGTGAGGTGTGTCTTCGCTTTCAACAAGGAAGAAAAGGTGACCGAACATGGAAACAGGGCTGTTTATGTAGGCTGCTGGAAAAACAAGATAGAAGGACTTAACCCTGAGGGTTTTCTTGATGATTTCGAATTCAGTGTCACCGTCGTGGGGAAGTCTTGATTTGTCTATATCCAGTTTATTGCAGAGCCACTTGTATCGGGAAGTGTATTTATAGGTAGGATGAGTCTTACCTTTCTCTGCTTCCTCAAAAAAAGAGCGGATGGTTGCTTCCAGTTCTGCCTTAGGATTCTTTCTTCCGTCAGGTGCAAGGAAAAAATCTTTTCCGTCGATTAAACTTTTATATCCAAATGCTGATTTTTTGTAATGTCCAAGAAGAAGCCAATAGTCATCCCTATACAGTTCAAGGTCATTGGCCTTCTGAACAAGGGATTCCTCGTATTCTGTCTGAGCAAAAATTTGGAATTGTAGGGCGAGTAAAACAAAAAAAAGCAGACTGCGCAATGACAGTCTGCTTTTCTTTGCATAAGCAAAAATTTTCACTTAGATTGCGTAAGAGTGGATCTTAGCTGCAACTTCAGCTGCTGAAACATCACTTGATGTGTAGATGTTGTTGAAGTTTTCCTTAAGTGTGTTCTTGAATGCTACCTTGTCAGAAACTGAGAGCATGTCAGCGAGTACATCGAGGTATTCGCCTTCACCCATAGCGATGTCCTGTGCAAGACCGTCCATGTTGTCTGCTACGAAGTCCTTTGTGTCTACGAGAGCAATCTTTGCTCCTTCTTCGTAACCCAATGTTCCTGTTGTAAGAGCGAATACTCCGTTACCACAAAGACCGTTCAATGTTGTACCAACGAATTCCCACAACTTTCCTGACTTTCCCTTAAGCAAAACGCGTCCGAGACCAGGTCCGATGTTGTCAGCAAATACGCCTGCTGATGCTCCTACGAGAACTACTGCTGCAACTGTTACAAACTTCTTATTCATAACTAACTCCTTATTAAAAAAATTATACTAATAATTCTAATACATTTTAAGTTTCTGTCAAGAGAAACTAAAGAATTCAAATTTTCAGGATAAATGAGCTGCAAGCCCTTCAATAATTGTTTTTTTCCTATAGAAACGGTATAATTTTTCCCAAATCATTTTTTAAACGAGGATTTATATGCCTAAGATTGAAGTCAATGAAAAACTGTTCTGGAACCTTCTTGGAACAAAATACAATGACTGGGAACTTTTTGAAAAGAAACTTACATCTGCAAAGGCCGAACTTGATGAAAAGCCAAACATGGAAGATAAAGAAGACGACCGTGTTATAAAGATTGAACTTAACGATACAAACCGTCCAGACCTCTGGTCTACAGGCGGAATCACACGCTGCCTCCGCGAACACGAAGGTGCAAAGCATTCCGACTATTCAAAATTCATGTCAAAGGCAGGAGACCTTAAGGACACAGGAAGCCGCGACGCTTATGTTGATCCGGAACTCCGCTATATCCGTCCATACATGGTTTCTTTCGTAATTTCCGGAAAAGCCATCGACAACGCAATGCTCATCGACATCATGCAGACACAGGAAAAACTCTGCTGGAACTTTGGACGCAAGAGAAAGACTGTATCAATGGGTGTTTACCGCCAGGCAAATGTAAAATGGCCAATCCACTTTAACGCATGTGATCCAGACACAATGAAATTCCAGCCGCTTCAGGGCGAAAGCGTTCAGACTCTCCGTGAAATCGTTGAAACACATCCAAAGGGAAAGGAATACGGCCACATCATCAAGGACTTTAAGAAATACCCTGTTCTCCAGGACGACAAGGGTGAAGTGATGAGCATGACACCAATCATCAACAGCGCAACTTTGGGCCAGGTTGAAATCGGCGACAAGGAACTGGTTGTTGAACTTACTGGTGCCGACATGAAGGACCTTATGCTTTCTGCAAACATCGTTGCATGTGACTTTGCCGATGCAGGATACGAAATCCTTCCTGTAAAGGTTCACCACGAATACGACACTGGATTTGGAAAGGATGTAACAATCCCTTACTACTTCCAGGACACAACAGATGCAAGACTTTCTGCAATCAACAAGAAGCTTGGAGAAGAACTTACAGAAGCTCAGGTAACAGATGCCCTCCAGCGCATGGGAAATACAGTTACAGTAAAGAAGGAAGGCAACGAAACAGTATTTACAGTTGCTCCGGCACCTTACCGCAACGACTTCCTCCACGAAGTTGATGTCATCGAAGACGTAATGATCGGTATGGGACTTGATTACTTCAAGCCTGCAAAGCCAAACGACTTTACAATCGGACGCCTTCTCCCTGTAACACTTTACAGCCGCAAGGTTAAGAACATCCTCGCCGGTCTTGGCTACCAGGAAATGATATTCAACTACCTTGGTTCAAAGAAGACATACATCGACAACATGGGAATCGACGGAAGCAACGTTATCGAAATTGCAAACCCAATGAGCGAAAACTATCAGTTCATCCGTCCTTCGATCATCGCATCTTTGTTTGAGGCAGAAGCACAGAGCGGAAACGCAGTTTACCCACACAAGATTTTTGAAGTTGGAAAGATCGCATACATCGATCCAAGCGAAAATACAGGTACAAAGACAATCCAGTCACTTGGATTCCTTACAGCAAGCAACAACGCAAACTTCAACGAAGCAGCTTCTGAAGTAAGCACAATCCTCTACTACCTTGACCACAAGTATGAAGTTGTAGAAACAAACGATCCACGCTTCATCCCTGGTCGCCAGGCAGGAATCATCGTAAACGGAAAGCAGTGCGGTATCTTCGGTGAAATCCACCCACAGATCCTTGAAAACTGGGCCGTTGGTGTTCCTTGCGTTGCAGGTGAAATCGATGTTGAATACATCATGGAAGCAACTGCAAAGGCAGAAGACAAGGCAACAAAGGAAGCAGCAGCAAAGAACGATGCAAAGGCAGCAGAAAAGAAAGCCGCAGAAAATGCAGCACAGTCGGCAGCCGCAGCATTCGATCCAGTTGAGCACTTCAACAAGTACATTGAACTCCGCGTAGCAAAGATCGAAAAGGTAGAGACAAACCCACAGGGTGACAAGCTCTACATCGAGACAATGGATGACGGCAGCGGAACACCACGCATCATTCAGTCTGGTCTTCGCCCTTACCTTAAGGAAGAAGAGCTTCTTGGCAAGCACGTAATCATCGCTGCAAACCTTGCACCAAGAAAGATGAAGGGTGTTGAAAGCCACGGTATGCTCCTTGCTTCCGACTATACAGAAAACGGTGTTGAAAAGGTTGAGCTTTTGACAGCTCCTTGGGCAGCACCTGGTACAGTTGTTACTCTTGAAGGCTATGAAGGCGCAACCGAAAAGCCAGCAAAGATTGACATTGACCGCTTCTGCAAGGTTGAATACAAGGTAATCAACCATGTTGCACACTCTGCAGGAAAAGCACTTGTGGCTAGCGGCAAAAAAATTACTCTTGAAAAAGTAGAAAACGCAGAAATCGAATAACATGAGAAGGTTGCTCTGGAATACCCCCTGGGCAACCTTCATTTATTTAATAAAGTAGGCGATGTCCGTTAAATGTGTGTTGATATGATACGTGCGGTGGTTGAGCTTGTCGAAACTACCGCACGTATGGTTTAAGATGCTTGATTTCGACAAGCTCAATCAGCGCGATTTTTTCGGACATAACCTAAAATAATTTTTACAACCAGGAATTAATATGGCTGTAGTATCATTTTTATTGGGTTTGATTGGTAGTCTTGGATTTCTTCTTTGCGGAATGAAGTTCATGAGTAACGGTGTTCAGAAGAGTGCAGGCGAAAGGCTTCAGCGTGCCCTCGGTATGGTTGCCGGAAATCGCTTTGCGGGGCTTCTGACAGGTCTTGCAATCACCATGATAATCCAGTCATCAGGGGCAACAACTGTCATGGTTGTTTCCTTTGTAAACGCAGGTCTCCTTTCCCTTGCTCAGTCCGTGGGCGTTACCTTTGGTGCCAATATCGGTACAACGGTTACGGCCTGGATCGTTTCCCTCTTTGGATTTAACTTTAAGATCAGCGCCTTTGCAATCCCTGTGTTCGGAGCAGGCTACTTCCTTACAATGATGAAGAACGCCAACTCAAGGAACATGGGTGAAGCAATCATGGGCTTTGGAATGCTCTTCCTTGGTCTTAGCGGGCTTTCCGATCTGTTCCGCATTGATCCTGCAAGCCTGGGTTGGCTTCAGGACATTCAGCATATGGGATTCATCTCCTATGTTGTGGGATTTTTCATCGGTATTTTCATCACTGCATTGATGCATTCTTCAAGTGCATTTACTGCAATCGTAATCACCCTTGCATTCAACAAGGTGGTAACCTGGGAAATGAGTGCAATCATGACATACGGAAGCAACATCGGTTCTACGATCGACGCAATCATTGCAGCCGCAGGAACAACTGCCGATGCAAAGAGAGCCGCCCTCGTGCATGTTCTCTTCAATATATTCGGTACGGTTCTTGTAGTCGTATTCTTCAGGCCACTCCTTAATTTTGTTGAATGGATTTCGCCAAAGAACAACATTGCAATTCAGATTTCAATCCTTCATACAGTATTCAAATCCCTTACAACAGCAGTCTGCATCCCTTATGTAAAGCAGATTTGCGCCCTTACAAGAAAGCTCATCAAGGACGATCCAGATGCATTGCCTTCAACCTACAAGCTGGAATTCGTTTCCCACGCAAAGGACAGCTATGGCGGTTACATTGTTCGTGCAGAAGGTGAAATCGCAAAGATGACTGACATCGTAAGCGAAATGTTCGACCGCTTCCAGGTGGGAATCACAACCCTTGATACAAAGTTTATGGAAGACCATATGGAAGTCATGAAGGGCGAGGAAGACTACTGCGACCAGATGCAGGAACAGATCACTGCATATCTTCTTAAATGCGAAACCCTTCCCGTAAGTGAAGTCCAGCTTGCAAACATTTCTTCCATGATCCAGATTGTTGATGATCTTGAAGCCATTACGGACGAATGCTATGCCCTTGGAAAGCTGATTCAGAAGAGCATTGAAAAGAAAATGGAATTTAAGGAAGAGGATATGGAACGGCTTTTGCCTTATGTTGAACTTGCCCGTCAGTTCATGCAGTTCATCCACATAAACATCAACAAGCATCTTTCAAGGGAAAAGCTTGAGTTTGCAACTGAACTTGAAAATCAGATTGATGCCTTCAAGAAGGAACTCAAGAAGCTTGCAAGAAAGCGCCTTGAAGAAGGAAGAAACGTAAAGGCCGAGCTTCTTTACATGGACCTTGTTAAGCAGATCGAGCGCATCGGCGACCACTGCTTCAGCATTTCCGAATTGCTTGCCCAGGCCAAATAAAGCCATCCTGAGCATTTGGAACCTGGTCTGCATCAGGCTGATCAGATTTCTGCCGGAAATATCCCGTTTTAGACAGAATTTGCAAAAAAGTTTAAAAAATTTTTATATTTTAAAACCTTTTTTAATTATTTGTGTCTAATTATAATAGAAAATATAGAAAGTGGTAATTTAAAATGGGATGAAATGATAACAACATCAGAAAGAGCATCAAGTAT
>JAUNCR010000012.1:0-12016 GCA_030526505.1 Spirochaetales bacterium | reverse complement strand
CTTGCTCATGAATTTCTCATTAATGACAGAGAATATTCAAGTTATGACGATTTTAACAAGAATTGTAAGATCAAGACAATTCCAGATTTTAATTTCGCCTACGACATTATTGACCGCTATGCAAAAGATGCTCCTGAAAAGCGCGCCTTGGTATGGATTGATGATAATGACGAAGAAAGAACTTTCAGCTTCAAAGACATTTCTCTTGAATCAAAGAAAGCAGCATATTGGCTTACAACAAAAGGAATAAAGAAAGGCGATACTGTGATGCTGGTTTTGCGCCGTCGCTGGGAATGGTGGATTTTGATGCCAGCCCTCCACAGAATCGGTGCCATTGTTATTCCTGCTACAGATCAGCTTTTGCAGTCTGACATTGAATACCGTACAAATGCTGCAGAAGTAAAGATGATCATTTCCTATGACAATCCTCACATTCAGGGTGAAATTGAAAAGGCCATGCCAAAGTCTCCATCAGTAAAGAATCTTGTAACTGTAGGAAAAGAAAAGCGTGAAGGCTGGATTTCATTCCATGAAGAATATGAAGTTTTACCTGCAGAATTTCCTCGTCCAACAGGAGATGCTGCAACTCACAATACAGATCCTATGCTCCTTTACTTTACATCAGGAACATCAGGCTATCCAAAAATGGTTCTTCAGGACTTTGACTATCCTCTTGGCCACATCATGACTGCAAAATACTGGCACGGAGTTCTTGATGACGGACTTCACCTTTCCATTGCAGAAACAGGTTGGGCAAAATCAACTTGGGGAAAACTCTACGGACAGTGGATTGCAGGTACAGCACTCTTTGTTTACGACATGAACAGCTTCAAGCCTACAAAGATGCTTGAAATGATTTCTCACTACGGACTTACAACTTTCTGTGCTCCACCAACAGTTTACAGATTCCTTGTTCGCCAGGACCTTTCAAAGTATGATTTGAGCAAATGTGTTCGCTTCAGTACTGCAGGTGAAGCCTTGAACAGCGAAGTATACAACAAGTGGCTTGAATACACAGGAAAGAAGATTTACGAAGGTTACGGACAGACAGAATCTACAATCATCTGCGGTAACTTCCTTGAATATTCGGAAATCAAGCCGGGTTCAATGGGAAAACCAAACCCTCTTTACAATGTTGAAGTTCTTAATCCAAACAACAAGCCAGTTCCTGCCGGCGAAGTCGGAGAACTCTGCATTCATGTTGAAAACGGCCGTCCATTTGGTCTTTTGATGGGTTACCACAAGGATGTTGTTCTTACAGCGGATGCCTTTGACGGCGGCGTTTATCACACAGGCGACAATGTTTACATGGATGAAGACGGTTATGTCTGGTTTGTTGGCCGCAAGGACGACATCATCAAGACAGCAGGCTACCGCGTAAGTCCATTTGAGGTTGAATCAATCCTTCAGCAGCATCCATCGGTAATGGAATGTGCCGTTACTGGTGTTGAAGATTCAAAGCGTGGAATGTCCGTAAAGGCTACAATCGTTCTTTCTCCAGGATACGATACAAAGGATCCAAAGGAAATGGAAATTGAACTTTCTACCTTTGCAAAGGAAAATACAGCCATGTACAAGTGCCCAAGAATCTTTGAATTCGTAAAGGAATTGCCAAAGACAATCAGCGGTAAGATCAGGCGCGTAGAAATCCGTGAAAAGGACAAGGGTAAGGATGCCCAGAACATCAAGCAGGATTTCTGATATCCTTAAAATAAAATGAACAAGGGGCTGGCCAAAAGTTTGGTCAGCCCCTTGTTTTATTTACTCTTTCTTATCTTTCTTTACCTTACCTGGCCTTCGCCGTCGATGAGGTATTTTATTGTTGTAAGTGCCTTGATTCCCATTGGGCCGCGGGCGTGCATCTTCTGGGTGCTGATTCCAAGTTCCGCACCAAAGCCAAATTCGCCGCCGTCTGTAAATCTTGTACTTGCATTTACATAAACGCAGCTGGCATCAATTCTTGCCTGGAACATCTTTGCGTGTGCCATGTTGTTTGTGATGATGCTTTCCGAATGCTTTGTGTTGTGTGTGTTGATGTAGCCGATTGCTTCGTCAATGTCGTCCACAACTTTAACTGCACAGATCATATCAAGGAATTCAAAGCCAAAGTCTGCTTCCTGTGCCTTAACAAGATTTCCATAGCCTGCCTTTTCAAAGAGGCCGTAAGAGTTTTCGTCTGCGCGGACTTCAACCTTTCCTGCGAATACTTCTGCAAGTTTTGGAACAAAGGCTTCGGCAACGGTTCTGTTGATTACGATGCATTCAAGGGCATTGCATACGCCTGGGCGCTGCATTTTTCCGTTGGCTGCAATTTTTGCGGCCATGTCAAGGTCGGCGCTTTCGTCAACATAAAGGTGGCAGATTCCGGAACCTGTTTCGATTACTGGAACTTTTGCTGTCTCCACGACTGTCTTTATGAGGTTTGCGCTTCCCCTAGGCAAGGCAAGGTCGATTTTTCCCACTGCCGTAAGGATTTCAGTAACTTCTTCACGGTTTTCGCATGGGGCAAGTTCAACTGCTTCTGGAACTCCGCCTGCAACCGAAGCAAGGCCTTCCTTTATTGCCTTTACTATTGCCTTGTTTGAATTCAATGCAGAAGAAGAACCGCGGAGAAGGATTGCGTTTGCGCTTTTGTATGCAAGGGCAAATGCATCCACAGTAACATTTGGACGGCTTTCGTAGATGATGGCAACAACGCCTACAGGAACCCTTGTCTGCCTGATGAGGAGTCCGTTTGGAGTTTTCCATCCGGCTGTTTCTTCGCCGATAGGATCTGTCTGTGCGATGATCGATTCAACGCCGCCGATGATTCCTTCCATTTTCTTGTCGTCAAGGCTAAGGCGGTCAATAAGGCTTTCCCTTGTTCCCTTTTCGCGGGCAACCTTTACATCAATGGCATTGGCTGCAAATATTGCTTCCCTGTTCTTGCGGAGGCTTTCGCATACTGCAACAAGGGCAGCATTCTTTTCTGTTGCATTCTGAAGTGCAAGTTTTTCTGTTCCCTTGCGGAGGGAATCACAAATTGAATTGATATCCATATGGGCTCCATAAATAATGAAGGCTCTAAAAATATAAATCTTTAGAGCCTGTTTTCGGATTAGTAGTTTGCAAGGAAGTGCATTGCAAGCAAAAGTGCCGTTCTTGTCTTTCCTTCTGACCAGTCTGCTTCCTGAGGAAGGCTCTTGAAATACCACCAGAACATCCCGAATTCGGGGTCAATGCGGAGTGCATATTCTGCAAAATCTTCTGTCTTAGTCTGATTACCAAACATGAGGTAAACCACATCGCCTACGATGGAAAGGAACTGTCCGTATGCAGACTTGTATTTTCCTTTTCCAAACTGCTTGCGAACTTCTTCAAGAAGATAGAGAACCTGAGCCTTCATTTCTTCGTCAGATTGCTCAACCCAAGTTTTCTGAATGAGGAGGGCAAGATTGTTGCTGAAGCTGCCGATAAGCTTTGCTTCTTCATCATCTTTGTTTTCTGCGATTTTCTTAAATGCGCTACCAAGACTAAAAATGTCTGCAAGCTGAACTGCATTTTTAACTGCTGTATTTTCGTCCTCTGTTTCCACAAGGGAAGCAAGGGCCTGAATTGATTTTTTTTCGACAAACTCTTCGATTAAATTATTTTCTGACATGTGCTTATTTTACATTTTTTGTTAAGGCAATTTCAAGTATGTTGATTTTTAAAATGACACGTCACTGTATGGCTTGCGACCTCATGGCCTTAAGGTTGAGTATGCGCTGGTTTCTTGATCCGCGGAACTGCAGGCTGATGTCCCTTTCCGCAAGGATGAATGGGCCGTCAACAAGGGTGTCTATGCAGGCAAGCATCCTGTCCGTGTATTCGGTGTGTTTTTTGCCGTCTTCAGGCTGAATGTCCTTGTCGTAAAGGTATCCTGAAAAGCACCAGATGGATTTGTTCGGGTAGATTTCCCTTACTTTTTCAAGGAACGGCGCCAAGACTTTCTGGTTTTCCGGTTCAAAAGGTTCACCGCCAAGGACAGTAAGGCCGCTTATGAAATCATTGGATAAGGCTTCGATTACTTCCTTTTCTGTTTCTTCGGTAAAAGGCTTTCCGTAGTCAAAATTCCATGTGCAGCTGTTGAAACAGCCGGGACAGTGAATCCTGCAGCCTGAGACAAAAAGAGTAACGCGGACACCTTCGCCGTTTGCAATGTCGATTTTCTTGATTTCGCCGTAGTTCATCTTGAGGTATTATAGCAATTATTCGGCAGAAAATCTTATGACATTCCAGCTGGCTTTCTTAAGGTTCAATGAATAGATTCCATTGTCGCCTTCGGAAAGTTCCACCTTTGCAGGGGCAACCTTGTCTGGATTTTCAAGGCTGTTCTGTGCACTTAAATCATTGCCGGTAAGTTCCGTGCGCATGATCATCTTTGTGTTGCTGAAAGAACGGAGGTCTATTGTTGTTTCGCTGTCTTCCGTTTTGCTTGTATTGAGGGCAAATACGGAGATTTCCTTTGTTTCTTCATTATATACGCTTGCAAAAATGACTGCAGGAACTTCGCCGTACTTGTCCGTAACTTTCTTGTCGGAATTAACTACTGGCTGAAGGGAAACTCCACGACCATAAAGGCTGATGTCGCGGAAAGGCCAGTAGATTGTCTGCCTGTATGCGCCCTTTCCAGGTTCTGCCATGATAGGGGCGATTACATTCACCAGCTGTGCAAGGCATGCTACCTTTACGCGGTCTGCATGGTTTAGCAAAGTGATGGCAAGTCCACCGAAGGCAAGGGCATCAAGGAGGCTGTATTTGTCTTCAAGGAGGCGCGGAGCCTTTTCCCATGGATGAGGCTTCTGGTTCTGCTGGTACCAGATGTTCCATTCGTCAAAGGAAAGCATCATGGTCTTGTTGCTTCTCTTGTAGGCCTTTACATAGTCGCAGGTAGCCGTAGAAGTCTTGATGAACTTATCCATGTCGTAGAAGCTTGCAAGGAAGTCGTCGTCGTTTCCAAAGTTTTCATAATATCTATGGATGGAAATGTAGTCGGCGTAGTCGTATGTGTGTTCAAGGACGATTCTGTCCCACTCAGGGTAGGTCGGAATGTCAGTAGTGGCACTTCCGCATACAACGGTCTTGATGCTGTCGTCGGTCCACTTCATGATTTTCATTGTTTCAAGGGCCTTCTTTCCGTAGTCAACGGCATCCAGGTGGCAAATCTGCCATGGTCCGTCCATTTCGTTTCCTACGCACCAATACTTGATGTTGTGGGGATCCTTGTGTCCGTTGGCGATTCTAAGGTCGCTCCAGTAGGTTCCTGAAGGATAGTTGCAGTATTCAACCATGTCGCCTGCGTCCTGTGGGGTGCCGGTTCCCATGTTTACGGCAGCAAGAACCTGTGTGCCGGACTTTTTTGCCCAGTCCACGAATTCATCGATGCCGAATTCATTTGTCTCGATTGTATGCCATGCACGGTCAAGGCGAACGGGTCTCTTATCCTTTGGCCCGATTCCGTCCTTCCAGTCGTATCCGCTAAGGAAGTTTCCGCCCGGATAGCGGACAAGGGAAACCCTAAGGTCCTTTACAAGGCCCATTACATCTCCGCGGAGTCCCTGGCTGTCTGCTGCAGGATGCCCAGGTTCATAGATTCCCGTATATACGGCACGGCCAAGCTGTTCAATGAACGAGCTGAAAAGGTTTGGGTCTACATCTCCAATCTTGAATTCCTTAACGAGTGATACTTTTGCTTTCATATCTGGCATCCTTCAAAAAAAATAGGGCAATCCAATAAGTGCTCAGCGTTGCGGTCATTGAGCCTGTCGAAATGACCATCACAACATTAGTGGTGGTTTCGACAAGCTCAACCACCGCAGATTGAACTTATCAGACGCCCCTTTATTTAAAATTTTACGATTGTTTTACAGATGAAGTACTCTTTCCTGGATTTCCTGAGTGCGTCCCTGGTTCCAGTACTGTGTACCGATGTATCCGCATGTACGGCGAGCAACATTCATTGTTGTCTGGTCTGTGTTACCGCAGTTAGGACACTTCCAAATGAGCTTGCTGTCTGCATCCTTTTCAATCTTGATTTCACCTGTATATCCGCACTTCTGGCAGAAGTCGCTCTTTGTGTTGAGCTCGGCATACATAATGTTGCTGTAGATGTGCTTGAGGAGTGACATAACTGCTGGAAGATTGTTTTCCATGTTTGGAACTTCTACATAGCTTACGGCACCACCTGGAGAAAGCTCCTGGAACTGTGATTCGAATGTAAGCTTTGTAAAGGCGTCGATCTTTTCCGTAACATTCACATGGTAGCTGTTTGTGATGTAGTTCTTGTCTGTAACTCCAGGAATGTTTCCGAAGCGGCGCTTGAGGCACTTTGCAAACTTGTATGTTGTGCTTTCAAGTGGAGTTCCGTATACAGAGTAGTCGATGTGTTCTGCAGCCTTCCACTTCTTGCATGCATCATTGAGTGCGTGCATGACTTCAAGTGCAAATGGCTTTGCTTCTGAATCTGTATGGCTCTTTCCTGTCATGAACTTAACGCATTCGCAAAGTCCTGCGTATCCAAGGGAAATTGTCGAGTATCCGTTGTAAAGGAGTTTGTCGATTACTTCACCCTTCTGGAGGCGTGCAAGTGCACCGTTCTGCCAGAGGATTGGAGCTGCATCTGACTTTGTACCAAGAAGGCGGTTGTGGCGGATTCTGAGGGCTCTGTGGCAGAGTTCAAGGCGTTCGTTCATGATTTCCCAGAATTTAGCCTTGTCGCCGCCGGAAGAACATGCAATGTCCACAAGGTTGAGGGTAACGACACCCTGATTGAATCTTCCGTAGAACTTTGGTTTGCCTGTTTCGTCGCGGTAAACTGTAAGGAATGAGCGGCATCCCATGCAAGGGTAGCAGTTGCCTTCCTTAAGTTCGAACATCTTCTTTTCTGAAATATAGTCTGGAACCATGCGGCGTGCAGTGCACTTTGCGGCAAGTTCTGTAAGGTAGTAGAAAGGCTGTCCCTGGTCAACATTGTCTTCTTCAAGAACATAGATGAGTTTTGGGAATGCAGGAGTAATCCATGCGCCCTTTTCATTCTTAACGCCCTGGTAGCGCTGCTTGAGCACTTCCTCGATGATGAGGGCAAGGTCAGCCTTTTCCTGTTCGTTCTTTGCTTCGTTAAGGTACATGAAGACAGTTACGAAAGGTGCCTGTCCGTTTGTTGTCATCAATGTGATGACCTGGTACTGGATTGTCTGAACACCGCGCTTGATTTCGTCCTTAACACGCTGGTCAACCATGTAGTTGAACTGTTCTGTTGTAACGTTCAATCCAGTTTTCTGGATCATTTCAGTTGTTTCCTGAGTGATCTTTTTGCGGCTTACGTCTACGAATGGAGCAAGGTGAGCCAATGTGATGCTCTGTCCGCCGTACTGGCAAGAGGCAACCTGCGCAATAATCTGTGTTGCAATGTTACATGCCGTGCTGAAGGAATGTGGGCGGTCAATCTTTGTTCCGCTGATTACTGTACCGTTCTGGAGCATGTCTTCAAGGTTTACAAGGTCACAGTTGTGCATGTGCTGTGCAAAATAGTCGGAATCGTGGAAGTGGATGATTCCGTCGTCGTGTGCCTTGGAAATATCCGGATCCAAAAGGAAGCGGCGTGTAATGTCCTTGGAAACTTCACCTGCCATGTAATCGCGCTGAACGGAAACAACAGTAGGATTCTTGTTGGAATTTTCCTGCTTTACTTCCTCGTTGTTCTCTTCAAGAAGGCTCATGATCTGCTGGTCGGTTGTGTTTTCCTTCCTCATGAGCTGGTGGCGATAACGGTAAGTAATGTAGAGTTTTGCAACATCGAAGGCATTGTTCTGCATGATTCCAGTTTCTACAAGATCCTGGATGTCTTCGACATTAAGGGCACGGCCGGAGCTATGGCATTCAATTTCGATATCATCAACGATGGATTCGATCTGGGCATCTGTAAGGCGCTTTGCCTCGATAACCTGTTCGTTAGCTTTCTTTACAGCGCTTGCAATCTTGTTGCGGTCATAAACAACTTCCGCACCACTTCGTTTGATGATTTTCATACTTTCCCCTCTCGAATTTGCGGCATTTGTCAGTATATGCGACAAATTCTACTTTTTTCATCCCAAACTCGCTATATCTAGCGTTTTTAATGTCCACAGTATACTAGCGATAGTGGTGGAAGTCAACAAATGAGCGTTAGTCTGTTCAGGTACCCGATTCCCTATTTTTAGACGGATAACAACGTTCTTTGGTGACAGATTACAAAAATTTTTTTTTGCACCTATTTTAAGGGAATATAACATAAAATATGGTTACAAAAACGAATATCGTTATAAAAAAGCAGGAAAAAATCATCAGAAAATGATATTTTGTTGTAAATTCTTAGGCCAGAAAGGCGGTTCTGTCCCCTTATCCGTATATCCTGTTCAGCTCGGAAAGTTCTTTTTTGATGTCCTCGATGAGTTCTGGGGGTTCCATAACCGTTACTTTGCATCCATAGCCCATTACAATGCGCCTAAGGTCATAAATCTGCGAGGTTTTGAACTGAACAAGTACGCTACCGTCTTCATTGGTAGTCTTTGTCTCCGTATGGTGCCATTTGCGTTCCCTTGCGTGCTGTGCAATGTCCTTGTGGAACAGAAGCTTTACATTGTAAAAGGAATCGCTGTGCCATACTCCCACTTCAGGATCAAGATGTTTTTCAAGCCTGTAGTCTGCCGGAATGGTGAATCTTTCCCCCGTAGGCTGAATGTCCGTCATTCTGGAGAAGGAGAAGGTCCTGAACTCAGTGGTCTGCTCTGCAAGGCAACCGTGAACATACCAGTCCCCGTTCTGATGGAAGAGGATTCTGTATGGGAAGAAGGTGTATTTCTTTGGCTCAAGGGCACCGTTTTTCATGTAGTTGAAGGAAATTGCCCTGTGTTCCTGAACGCTTTCAATGAGGCTTGTAAAGATCGAGGTGTCGATTACAGCCATGGGATCGTTGATGACGCGGATGTACTGGGCGATTTTTGACTCGTCGTAGCGGGCGCCGTCAGGCAGGTAGTTCTTTATCTTTCCAAAAAGGGAAGAAAGATCCTTTTCCACGGGGGTATTCTTGTAGACCTTCATAAGACTTTGGAGCAAGCCGAGTCCTACCAGTTCACCGGTGCTAAGGTTGACCTTGTCTGACCAGAAATCGGGGTCTTCCAGATAGTAGCCGCTGCCAAACTTGTTCATGTCTGCCTTTATGGGGGCATTTTCCTCGTTCTTAAGGTAGTTTATGTATCTGTAGATGGTGACTTCGCTGAGCTTTACATTTTCGTCGATTCTGAAGCGCTCCCTCAGCTGCTTTGCGTTCGGATGGTCCAGGACGCGGATGTATTCCACGATCTTCTTGAGTTTCCAGAGCTTGTCTTTCTTTTCCATAAAAAATGTCCTTTTTTGGTGGGCTTTCACAAATTGATAGAGGGTCCGAGTTATATTATATCCGTAAATTGGTGGTTGTCATCTTTTTTCTGCGGAAAACGAAAATTTTAAAAAAAATGCAGGAAATCATGACCCTATATCACCAATTGATAGGGCAAAAGCACGATACTCTATAATGCGTTGGGGATAAGGGTAAAGAGATTATGATAGATAGGAAAGATTTGCTGATGGTCAGATTGCCGAAAAAAATTTAATTTTCTTGCAGGACTATCGCATTTTGATAGACCGTAATGCCTATATTGATAGGCGAAAAAAATTAAAAAAACTGTAAAAACACGAGACTTTTTGTACATAAGTTTACATGTAAAAGTCTGTAACAAATAGTAAGGGGGCAGAAAAGGAATGAAAAGGTAAATGTCAGGTTTATGGTCGGGTACTTTTGTGAAAAAGAGCCCCTTTTATATGGAAATCGAATGAACGAATAAGAACACGAATGAACGATTTTAGAACTGAAACCAAGAAGGAGATTTTGAATATATGAACGAATACAATCCATTTGACAATTACCTTAAGAGCCTCAAGAACTGCAAATTCCTTACGGCTGAAGAAGAAAGGGACCTCATCAAGAAAGCACAGGCCGGTGATAAAAAGGCTAGGGACAAAGTGGTAGAAGCAAACCTCAGGTTTGTTGTAAACCGTGCAAAGAAAATGAAGGAAAAGGGCTGCAGGGCAGACATTGAAGAACTGGTTGCGGCCGGAAATGTTGGCCTTACAATTGCTGTATCCAAATTCGATTTGAAAAAGGGTACACGCTTCATTACCTGTGCTGCATTCTGGATTATGGCCGAAATGAATGCCGAAGCAGGAAAAGTAAATTCCATTCATCTTCCTCATAATTGTCAGGTTAAGCTTCCTAAAGTACTTGCCGCTGAAGAAAGCCTTCCAAAGGATATGAATTACTCGGAAAAGTGCAAGGTAATTGCCGACCGGGTTGGCGCAACAAAGAAAACTGTTGAAGCCATTTTGGAAGCGACCGCATCAATTTCTTCCCTGGATTCTGTTGTTGCAGATGATGAAGATACAAACCTTTATAGTTTTATTGGTGACAATACTGCCAGTGACCCTCTTGATGAAATCATCGAAAAGGAAATGGGTGAAAACCTCAATAAGGTGTTGAGAAAGCTCCCTGTCGACGAAAGAATGGTTCTTGAAAATCATTATGGACTCAATGGACACAGAAAAATGTCTTTTGAAGAAATTGCAGGTAAGTGGGGCAAGAACATTACCCGTGAAGGAATCCGCCAGAAGGAACTCAAGGCAATCAAAAGATTCTCTGAATCTGACAACTGTATGCTTTTCGACGGCATGTTTGACATTGCTGTATAATTCTTTCTGATTATATGATGAAAAATTTCGCGTTTGCGAAATTTTTCATTGAAATTGTTCTCTATTAATGGGATAATTTTATAAAATAATCCAAGAGAGAATTTATGAAAAAAGTTACAGCCATCATTTCAGCAGGCATTCTGTCTCTGTCGATTCATGCCATGGATTTTAGTGTTGATGTAAATCCTGGCATTGTATTCCCTTCTGGAGAATGTAAAAACAGTTTAAAAGGTCCTGCCTTTGGAACAGACCTAGCCTTTAACTTTCATCTGTACGACATGCTCACTATTGGCCCTGAACTTGGCTTTGATTACATCCTGAAGGACGGTGAACCTTCTTCCATTGTAGATATAGCACCTGGAGTAAAATTCGGAACATACCTGTATCCATTCGGTCGCCTTGGTTTTGGACTGAACGCTGCTACTGGGATTCATTTTGCAAGCTATGAATATCCTGGTGAAAAAAATGCTTCCGGTGACGGATACAAGGACGGAAGGTCTCCAGGATCTCTTTCCGTATGCAATCCCTATGTAAGGTTTGAAGGAAATGTAAATTACAGGTTACATCTGACATTGCAGTAGGTCTCCGTGCAGGTTATGTGGTAGACTTCTTTGACGGCCACGATTTTGACGACGGATTTTCACCTTTCATGGCTGGCCCTGAAATCGGTCTTGGGTTCAGGTACACTTTCAGCAATCAGAAGCCTGAACAGCATGTCGAGGCATCAATTACACAGGATGCGCCGATTTATCCCCTTTACATGAATGTCTATAAGGATGCTGAATTTGGTACTGTGCTTATAAGAAATGCGGAAGGCGCAGAAATCAAGAATGTAAAGGTTTACTTTAAGGCAGCTCCTTATACGGCGTCAAATTTCCTGTGTGGAAAGGCAAGGAAAATCCGAAAGGGACAGACTTACACCATTCCCCTCAAGGGAGACTTCAGTTCAGAAATTTCAAAGTTTAGCGACGACGGTTCCTTCCCGGGTGAAATTACAGTCTCCTATGATTTCATGGGAAAACGCATGACATCAACGACAACGGTTCTTGTTTCAGTCTACAGCAGAAATACAATGAGCTGGATTGACCCTAACAGTCTTGCAGCCTTCATCAATCCTACAGACGAGACTACAATGGACCTTGCAAAACATGCAGGTTCAATTGCAAAAAGCAACCTTCGCTCCGGATTCAATTCAAAAATCCAGACAGCAATGTATGTAACCGAACTTTTCAAC
>JAUNCR010000121.1:3637-5678 GCA_030526505.1 Spirochaetales bacterium | reverse complement strand
ATTTTCTGCATAGAAATGTTTCCCTAGCTGCAATCCATAACCTATTTCACTGGGTTTTAACCGACTCGGTTTTATCCGAGCAAAATAATAAACTTTATATCGACAGCGGTCAAGATGATTTTCTATAAACAACAGCAAAGCTTTTGCCTTTTACTATTTCCATAATTTCAATGGTTTCAAAGCCGGCCTGCTTGCCAAATTCTACAAGTTCTGACGGTTCGAATTTCTTGAAGCCTTTTTCTGTATATTTCAGGGCATCAAGCCATTCCTTTGTATAAACTACATTTATGAAAATTCCGCCTGGAACAAGACATCTTCTTATTTCTGAAAGACCTTTAACAGTGTCCGACCAGAAATAGACTGTATTGATGGAAGAGACGGAATCAAAGAAATTGTCCTCAAAGGAAAGATTGCAGCAGTCGCCGATATCAAGATTCAGACGTTTTGCCTTAAGAGCCCTCCGGTTTCTTTTCAGGGACAAAGTTTTCATGTCGTCGGAAATGTCGATTCCGTAAAGATTGCAGTTGAAAGTTTTATCCGCAAGCTTCAGAAAGTATCCGTTGCCGTAACCGATATCAAGCAGTTTTTGATTTTCTTTAAGGTTCAACAGGGAAATTGTTTTCTTGTACATTTTTCTATTGATTACATTCATTATTTTGCAGCAGAATAATCCAACAAGTCCGCGGGGATTCCCCATCTGGCTTCCAATGTATTCCGAAAATTTACTCATGGCTTTCTTTCTCTATAATCTGCATTTTACTTTTCCAGGCCCCAGAGCCCGTAAGGATCCCGTTTTAATTCCGCCTCGTAGATTGAAACCACATCCCAAATGTCAAAAAACATGACCTTGCAGTTTCCGATGTAGGTTTCCTTGATCAGTCCTTTTTTATAAGCCATGTTCTGGATTGTATACCATGCCTTCAAAGGCGGATGCCCAGTTTCAATGAACCACTGCTCCGGAGGATAGACTTTGTTCACTTCCTCGCCAGGTGCAAACTTCTCGTTGATTTCTTTTGGCGTGTAAACTTCCATGTAATGCATTGCAGTAAGTTTATAAATGTCCACTCCAAAGAGAATTGCTTTTCCCCCATTGTGAATTGCATAGTCAAGTCCACCAATCAAGGCTTCCTTTCCGTACTTTCCCCATCCGCTGGTGCTTATCACATCGTTGCCCGTGAAGGTTCCGGGAAGGCTTCTGAAAGTGTCGGCAATTATTCCCATGGCAGTTTTCTTTTCATCACGGTCAAGAACCTTTATCTTTACTTTAATTCCAAGTTTCCGGTCTTCTTCCGTAGGTTCCATTTCCCGGCTCAACCTTAAGGCAGGCATAAAGATGCTACCCTCTTCAGTAACGGTTTCCTTAAGTGCATCTATTACGGTTTCAGCACCACCTTTGACATTTCCAAAACTTCTTAAGGAACTGTGAACTTCAAGCATCATTCCGGGAGTAACGCCAAGCTCCACAAGGGCTGATTTTATTTCTTCTTTCGTTACGGTTTTAGGACCTGCAATGATGTTTTCCCAGTCTGACCTTTTGATTGAGTAGGCATAGGAAATACTGTTTTTAGGATCAAGATATTCCTTTACCTTTCTCATACCATTGGCCATGGCTGTTGAATAGGAACCAACATTGGTGTATTTCATGTAGGAATAGATTTCATTGTATTCAGTGCTGATAAAAACCCAGTCTCGGACAGCACGGGCGGCTTCCTTAGCAAAACCTCGGCGCCAGTATTTTTTATGAATGTGATATCCGATTTCAGGAAGGAGTTCACCGTCAATATTCTGAATTGTAATTCCGCAGTCACCGATAAATTCACCTGTATCTTTGAGCACCACGGCCCAAAGTCCAAAACCGTATTTACTGTAATTTTCAATATTCCAATTGATCCATCCCCGGGTCCTTTCTTCATCAAAGGGTGCCGGATAATGCTGCATGGTTTCCGGATCGCTTACAATTTCAAACAATGAATCAAAATCATCCATTGTGTAGTTTCTTAAAATCAATCTTTCAGTTTCTATCATTATTTCTTCCTCCATT
>JAUNCR010000121.1:0-3627 GCA_030526505.1 Spirochaetales bacterium | reverse complement strand
ACCGTAAGGAAAGTCAAATGGCACCTTCACGATTCAAGGGGAAACATAATAGCAACCCGGCAATAAAAAATACATACGGGCACCAGGATATTTTTTTCAAATTAGATGATTATTTTGCCAGCACACTTGAAGAGAGATCGTAGAAAACCGAAATCCATTTCCAGAAATCAATTCCATCTTTTTCACCAAAACGAACAATGACCATATTGGATTCAGGACAAACATAAATTATCTGGCTTTTATTTCCAGCCGCAAAAAAATCCGGCAAACCACAGAAGCATCTATTAAAACTACTCCTGCAATTTGCCGCTCTCAATCAATCAGTTTACATCAATTGGCCAGGAAGCTTTTGTTTTTCCAAAGGCTTTCTTTTGTTAAACTCAAGCTCAAACTTTTCGAAATCCTCAGGATTTTCTTCCGCCACAAAGTATGGTTTTGGCGTCGCATACTCGCCGGACATTCCATCAAGGTAGCCTGCCTTCAATTCCTTGCATAGGAAGAAATCGGCATACGTCTGGTCAAGGGACACTTCGTTCTCCGCCCTTGACTCAGCCGTTTGACGGGTTTCTTTTTCATTTATAAACCCGTCATCCATACCTTCCGGCAATCCGTGGTATCTGATGCCAAATCTTGAAGCATAGTCAAATCCACTCTTTCCGTAGAAATCGATGTTGCCTTCAAAACAAACTGCACCGAATCCCATTGCCGCTGCTTTTTCCAATGAATAGTCCAGCAGGATTTTTCCATATCCCTTTCTTTTGTATTCGTTTGATATACAGATTGGTCCCATGGTCAAAATCGGGAATGCAGTTCCATCATCCTTTTTAATCTGTGCCTTCACAAAAACATTCTGCCCGATGATCTTTCCGTCAACTTCCATGACAAAGGCAAGTTCAGGAATAAAATCATCTTCATCTCTCAAGTGATGCAAAACGTAATGCTCAGTACAGCCAGGTCTGTAAACATTCCAGAAGGACTCGCGAACGAGTTCTTCCACAGTTAAATTGTCGCGCTGTTCTTCAACGCGGATTTTGTAATTAGACATTGTATTCTCCAAATATCAGTTTTTTACTAACTACCGGGAGATGCCGTAAAGCACTAAACCTAGGTTCAGCAACTCCCGGCACTAAGCAATGCCCAATCTTTTGCTAGATTTTGACATCCAGCCTCCTTTAAAAGTATTTGTTATCATTTTAACACGGTTTAATCAGCCCTTCATCAAAAAAATCAGGCTGTCCTTTGTGATTATTATTCTACCTCAATGCCGAACTTAAGGAGTTATGATGAGAAAAAAAGACGATAAAATGAAAAAATTGACAGAAAAAATCATGCATAACTAATTTTATTTCTGCCATTCTTTGTCCATAATATTCTCTCTATTTTTGATTGCTTTAATTCTACATCAGTTTTGGTTTTAATGAATCATAATGGAAAAAAGGACGTTAAATTGTCAAAATTCGTAGGTTTTATAATATTTGAATGCAGTCAGATTCTGCAGAACAGCGGTAGTTTTCAACTATCAGAATGATTTATGGGAATTGCTTCAAAGCGACTAATTTGTTTTCTACAGACTCTCCACCACCAATCCCTTTATGGCATTAAAATCCGAATCAGCAGTAACAAGCGTCAGATTTGCGCTCATAGCTGTTGCTGCAATCCAAATGTCATTTTCGGGAATAAGATGTCCATCTCGTTTTAGCTGAGCTTTTATTTTTCCATATTGACTTGCAACCTGTTCATCAGGAACTATCACATTCATGCAATCACAAAAGGCTGAATAATGCTCTGTATTAAAATCACACTTTGCAGAAAGAGCCGCTCCGTACATCAGTTCACCAATAGAAATGGAAGAAACAAATAGGCTTTCAATATCATCAAAGAGAGGAAATAATTCTGTCACACCTTTTAAAACTCGAATAATTACATTGGTATCAACAAGTTTTCCGTTCACATTACCATTCATTCAGATCAACCTTTCTACAATCTTTAATTGCCATTTCCATCTGCTCAAAAGTTTCATCATCCATTGTTCCAAAGAAATCTGAAACTGTTTTGCGCTCAGCTTTTTTTGCCAGTTCGGTTAATCTTTCATATTCGTCAACAGGAATTACAACAGCTTCCATTTCGTTATTTCGTACAATTCCGATTTTGGATATCTGATTATTCAAAAGGCCATTCAACAATGAAGAAAACTGTCGTACTAATTGAGTAGCGGATATTATTTCAGAACGAGTAAAAGTAACCATCCTTACCTCTTTGATACATATTATAGTATGTATTATTATACAGTCAGTGTAAATTGTAAAGGTGTTAGTTAGCCTTCCATCATCGCATCGGAACAGCGGATTCCAAATCCATTTAACACAAGGGAATCGATGATTTTTTTCAGATCTCTTTTTTCAATTTTTCTTATCAATTATGATGCCCCTATTATTTTTAACTATGTTATTCAACCGTAAATTCTGTCCATTCGATTTTGTTGTACTGCATGACATCATCAGACTTCTTCATCCCAAGTTTTTCATAAAAGGGAATGGCGTTTTCATTTGCTATAAGATACACCGCAATGTCCTTTTCACCGCCTGCAATTTCATGTGCGTTCTTCATGAGCTTGGTGCCGATTCCCTGACCTTCGTAGTTTCTGTCTACGCCCCAATCAGTAACATAAAGCCAGTAACAGAAATCCGTCAGCCCGAAAAGAACACCGACAATTGTATTTTCTTCGTTCCGGGCAACAAGACTGATGGAAACATTGTTTACCAGTTTTCCGATTCTTTCATTGAACCTTTCCTTTGGATACTGTGACCCAAGATTTGTTCTCCTCAAGAAATCAATATACTCATCCGCAGACAACTTCTCTTCTTTGTATGTGATATTCATAAACTTCCCCTTTCATTTAATAAGAATTCTTTTCTGAGATCCATCATATGAAGCGGCAGCTTTTTTAAGAATGTTCTCGGCATCCAATGCAGTCACTTCACCATCATGAGTCTCTACATAAGCGGGACCAATAAACTTATCAAGGCTGACCTTATCTATTCCCTTTCCGTCTTTTAAGAAATGAAAAGGTGCATCTACATGAGTTCCATTGTGAGCACACATTGAAAATGCCGTAAGATTGCAGACATCACCTCTTTCTATTCTCAACACTTCTTTTTTTTCTGGTTTAGGATCACCAGGAAACACTTCACATTCAAACAAAGGTTGTGTTATATCGTAAATCAAAATTACCTTCCTAAGTTCATTGTCATTGCAGAAGAATTGTAAACAAAACCAACAGATTCATACAAGGGTTTTCCTTTCTCTGTTGCATCAAGGCTGATTTCCGTAACGCTCTGGTTCTAGCTTCTTCTATCAAAAACTCAAGCATTTTTCTAGCAAGACCATGGCGGCGGAATTCTTTCTTTACATATACATTCATAAGATGGGCTCGATTTCCCGTAGGATGGGAAAAAGTCGGCATCACTGAAATATAGCAAAGAGTGGCGCAGGCAACAGGATCCTCGTTTTCAAGATAGAGAACATCAGTCTGGTTACCTTCAAGATAATTCTTCCTGACATTTTTCAAAAAACTTTCATCGTACTCATAGTCTTCTGGAAGATCATTCACTTCCTTGAGCATCTCAA
>JAUNCR010000120.1 GCA_030526505.1 Spirochaetales bacterium | reverse complement strand
TCATCGGTTTCCCTTTGCATGCTCATCGGGTTCCTTATTCCAAGCCTTCTCATTTCATCTTCCCCGGAAGAATTCTGCGGAATTGACGGAATAGCAAAGCCAACCTTCTTCATCTTCAATACATTGAGCCAGGCAACCGGAATCTTCATCATCTGGACCTCGTTGATTTTCTTCCTTTACAGAAACAGGCTTCAGACTTTGATTTCTGCAGGCATGTGCCTTTTGCTTTCAATGGCTCTTGTAAATGCTTTCTTGTTCCAGGAACACTACGGAAATCTTTCCAACCTGCTTGTTTTCACAAACATTTCTACAGTTGACTCAAGCATTGCAAGAATCCTCATTAACGCAACCTGTCTTTTGGCAGCAGTTGCAGCAGTAGGATTTGCAATAAAATTTAACTTTACAAAAATACTGAACATTGCAATCGGCCTGATTTGTTTTTCACTTTTCATGCTTTCCGCAATGAATGTAAATGCAATCAACAGAAGCTACAAAGCATATTCTGAAAAAATGGCAGCCAACAGCTCTGGCTACGAAAAGGAAATCAAGCCTTTCATCCACCTGAGCAAAGAAGGTAATAATGTGATTCTCCTTTATTTGGACAGGGCTCAGTCAAGGTTCCTTATTCCCCTTCTGAATGAACTTCCTGAACTTCAGAACCAGTTCAAGGGCTTCACATTCTATCCAAACACGGTTTCCTACAACAGCCACACTCTTCTTGGTGCCCCTGCCTGTTACGGCGGATATGAATACACACCGGAAAAAATGAACGAAAGGAAAGAGGTTGAACTGGTAAAGAAACAGAACGAAGCCCTTCTCCTTTTGCCAAGAATCTTCACTGAACAGGGAAAGGAATATTCTGCAATTGTTACTGATCCAACCTGGGCCAACTACGGCTGGACACCGGACCTTTCCATTTATAAGGATTATCCTTCAATCACGGCAAAACTTACCGACGCAGTTTACCTAGACGCATGGAACAAGGAACACAGCGAAGCGGCAAAGTTTACTGTAACAAGTACAGTCCTTAAAAGAAACATCCTTTGGTACGGATTCTTCAGGACAAGTCCACTTGTCCTTAGACCGGCCTGGTACAACAACGGAAAATACTGGTCTACTAACAGTACGACAGAAAACTACATAGACTTCCTTAACGGATATTCGGCCCTTGATTACCTTGTAAGGTTCACTGACTTTGAAAGCGAATCAAAGAATGTTTACCTTAACTTCGTAAACAATACGCCTCATGACGACCTTCTCCTTCAGGATCCTGAATACAGGCCAGCCCTTAATGTAAAGCAAACAGAAAACTGCGCCTTCAAAGACGACGCAAGCTATTCTTCTTTTGCCGGTTCATTAAGGAGAGTCGGAGACTGGTTAGAGTTCCTTCAGAAAAATGGAACTTACGACAATACAAGGATCGTGATTGTAGCCGACCACGGTGCATCTGCAATCAACCCTGATTTTGAGCATACGGAAAACACAATAAAAGTTATCCCTGAAAGATATCATCCGCTTTTGATGTTCAAGGACTTCGGTTCTTCAGGCGATGTAAAAGTTGACGGCACTTTCATGACAAATGCCGATGCTCCTTACCTTCTGCTTGAAGGTGAAATAGAAGAGGCTAAAAACCCATATACAGGAAAGGCGATTGAACAGGATAAGGATAACGGAGCACTCATCTGTACTTCCAATATTTTCATGCCTTACCACAACAAGTCGCAGTATGAATTTACAGCAGAACCTGATGAATGGTGGCGTGTAAAGGAAAATATTTTCAAGTCCGACAACTGGACACAGGAGACAAAATGATGCTTTCAAACAATTTTCTTTACATTGATCCTGGTACGGGAAGCATGCTCTTTTCTGTTTTCATCGGAATTGCAGCAACCCTCTTCTTCCTTTTAAGGGCTGCCCTCTTGAAAATCCAGCTTCTCTTCAACGGCGGAAAAGCTAAGGCTGATTCCAAAAGAAAAAAGTATGTAATATACAACGAAGGCAAACAGTACTGGAATTGCTTCAAGCCGGTTCTTGATGCCTTTGAAAATCATAAGGAAGAAATAACTTATTTTACATCCCATGAAGAAGACCCGGTTTTCAATTCCAACTATGAATTCGTAAAGGCCGAATACATCGGCGAAGGAAACAAGGCCTTTGCAAGACTAAACATGCTTGCCGCCGACATCGTGCTCATGACAACACCTGGACTTGATGTGTATCAGATGAAGCGCTCAAAGACAGTAAGGCATTATGCCCATTTGAGGCACGGTTCCGGTGATGCAACCATGTACCGCCTCTTTGGAATCGACTACTTTGATTCCGTTCTCCTTACGGGCGATTACCAGAAGGACGACATCCGCTACCTTGAAAAAAGCCGCGGCATAAAGGAAAAGGAACTGGTTTCAGTTGGATGCACTTACCTTGATGAACTCAAGAAAAAAATAGACGCAATTCCACAGGAAGAAAACCATAAATTCACGGTATTGGTTTGTCCTTCATGGGGTCCAAGCGCAATCCTTTCAAAATACGGGGAAAAACTCCTTGATCCGCTTTTGGCATCAGGCTGGAACATTATTGTAAGACCTCATCCACAGTCAAAAAAATCGGAAGCACCTATGCTTGAAAGGCTCCAGGAGAAATACAGGGATAACGAAAACCTGTCATGGGATTTTGAAAGGGACAACATTTATTCCCTTAAAAAAGCCGACATCATGATTAGCGACTTCAGTTCCGTAATCTACGACTACACCTTCCTCTGCGACAAGCCGGTAATGTATGTAAACGCCAGCCTTGACCTTAGGATCTATGATGCAAGCGAAGTTTACAACGAAGACGGAACAACAAAAAAAATCTGGCAGTTCTCTACCCTTGAAAAAATCGGAATCGAACTTAAGGAAAGCCAGTTTGACGACATCAAGAACATTATACAGAATGCCAGCGACTCGCCTGAACTGAAAGCCAGCAGAAAAAAAGCAAAGGAAGAAGCCTGGTTCAGTATCGGCAATGCCGGCGAAAATGTATATAATTACATGGTAAACAAAGAAAAGGAAATTTCTTCTCAGGAGGACAAATAGAATGCAGGCAATGATACTCGCTGCTGGAACTGGCAGCCGTTTAAGACCTCTTACAGACAATGTTCCTAAATGCATGGTTCCCGTAAACGGAATACCTATGATTGAAAGGACTATAGATGCCCTCGTAGCAGCCGGCGTAAAAAAACTTATCATTGGGCTTGGATACAAGTCGGAAGTTTTGAAAAAATTCATACGCGAGACTTTTGATGAAAAAAGGCTTAATGGCATGACAATCGAATTTGGTGAAAATCCTGATTACGATAAGACAAACAACATTTATTCCCTTTACCTTCTCAAGGATTTCTTTAAGGCAGACGACACACTTCTTATTGAAAGTGACCTGGTATATAAGCCTGAAGTCATCAAGGACCTGATTGAAAGCCCTGATAAAAATCTTGCAGTTGTAAGCCGCTGGGAAGACTGGATGGACGGAACAGTTACCCTCCTGAACAAGGACAAGGGCATCAAGAACTTCATCGTAAAGAAAGACCAGAAAGTTGAAGACAAGCCTAATTACTACAAGACAGTGAACATCTATAAATTCAGCAAGGATTTTACAAACGGCTATTACCTTCCTTTCCTTGAAACTTACATGAATGTTTTCGGGAAAAACAGCTATTACGAAACCTGCCTTAAGTTCATTTCGGAAACAGATGAAAATCTCCTCAAGGGCTTCGTAATCGATCAGTCTGTCTGGTATGAAGTTGACAATCCAGACGACCTTAAGGTTGCAGAAAGCAGATTCAAATAAACTTTGAATTGGACTACCTCAAGATATAACTTGCCGCGGGTAATTACGGTTTTATAACCGTATGTCCACGGTTCCATAAAAGTTAAATTTTCCACAAATGCAAACGGGCATAAAGACAGGGATTGGCAAATGAGTTTTGGTAATATTCTTTACAATATAATTTTAAGTCCTATTTCACAGATCATTGAAATTGCATACATCCTTTTTGACAAGCTGTTTTCCAATACGGGGATTGCTCTTGTTGGTGTAAGCATGACCGTAACCCTTTTGTGCCTGCCCCTTTATATTGTTGCGGAAAAATGGCAGGAAACAGAACGAGACATCCAGAATAAAATGAAAAAGGAAATTGACCGCATAAAGAAAGCCTTCAAGGGCGACGAGCAGTACATGATCCTTTCTACATATTACCGCCAGAATCATTACCATCCAATCATGGCTCTTCGTTCAAGTTTTGGCATCCTGATTCAGATTCCTTTTTTCTTTGCGGCATACCACATCCTTTCGGCATTACCGGACCTTCAGGGAAGATCATTCCTTTTCATCAAGGATATGGGCAAACCTGACGCTATATTTTCTTTCCATGGTTTTGCAATCAACATTCTTCCTGTTGTCATGACCCTCATCAACTGCATTTCAGGCACCATTTATTCTAAGGGACATGGAATGCGCGAAAAGCTTCAGATATATGGAATGGCAGGTCTGTTCCTCATTGTCCTTTACAATAGTCCAGCAGGACTTGTCTTTTACTGGACCATGAACAATATTTTCAGCCTTGTTAAGAATGTTTTCTACAAGATGAAGAATCCTGCAAAGACCTTCTATTTCTGCATGGTGGGACTTTTTGCCTTCGTCATTGCATACCTGCTTTTCTTCTTTAACGGAATAAACCTTAAGCTAAGGGTACTTGCTTCCCTTTTCATACTGATTCTCATTCCGATTCCACTTTATCTGAAAGCCATAAACTGGCTTATTGAAAAAGTGTTGAACCAGCTTTATACAGACACCAAGTTAAGGTTCACCCTTTTCTTTACTGCAGAATTAGGACTCACTTTGCTCTGCGGTCTTGTTTTGCCATCAGGTCTTGTTTCAAGCTCAGTTCAGGAATTCAGCAACATCGACGGCTATGGAAATCCAACGGCTTTCTTTAACTCTTCATTCTGGATCAGTTTCGGCCTCATTGTTTTCTGGCCTTCCTGCATTTATTTTCTTTTCAGGGAAAAACTACAGACAATCCTTTCGTTCGCATATTCTGTTTTGCTTGTCGGATCTCTTGTAAATGCCTTTGTATTCATTGGAAACTACGGTTCAATGGACGAAACATTAAAGTTCATTGATGGATTCAAGAATCCTTCGGCTCTTTTCATGGTTTTAAATGTGGCCGTTCTGGCAGTCACTGTTGCAGCAATTTTGCTTGCCATTAAATTGAACCGGGCAAAGGCAATGGGCAGCCTGTTCATGGCAATTTGCTTTGGAATGATCGTAATCACCATCGTCAACAACTCGAAGATTTCAAGGGAATACAAAAGTTTTGAAGCTTCTGTAGGAACAAAAATAAATTCAGCTCCTGCAAAAACAAAGTTCCACCTGTCAAAAAACCAGAAGAACATCCTTATTTTCATGCTGGACAGATTTGAATCTTCATATGTACAGTCCATCCTCTATGATCAGCAGGACATTAAGGAAAACCTTACGGGATTCACCTATTACCCTAACTGCATTTCCTTCAGCAGTCATACCCTTATGGGTGCCTCTCCTGTTTACGGCGGATTCGACTACACTCCTTTTGAAAGCAACAGGAGAAAGGATGTGTCCATAAAGGACAAGCTGAATGAAGGCATACTTTTGCTTCCAAAAATGCTTTCTGAACAGGCAGGTTTTTCGGCTACCC
>JAUNCR010000119.1 GCA_030526505.1 Spirochaetales bacterium | reverse complement strand
AATAAGATATTCTGGCTGGAAACAACATCACATTATGAAAAACTAATATACATATTAGCATATATATTGTTTTCAAAAATTTTGATTGATATCATCCTATATTATTTATCATTACTTCGAAAAATATCGAATATATTTTTTATTTGCAATCAAGTTGCCATATTGATAATTTCAATCATTATGAAAATTAAACTTCCAGACACATCCCTATTCTATATAATTTCGAGTTCAATAGGTCTAATTACATTCGTATTAAATAGAATCGAAGTAATAAATGAAGATTCCCGCTATCACAGTATGGGATTTTCAACACCACACAGTGAAAGAGATGCTGTAATTCAATTAGGTATGGTTGCAGGACCATATCTATCTCATCCGGACGGAGTAAATGAAAGAAACTATCTTGCAGAGAGAATTTCAGTTTACATTCAAACAGTCAGAGAATATGGACAAAGTAATGATCGAGGTCATTTTAGCAACTCTTATGTGAAAAAATTATTTGGAATTCAAGACAACGATTCACCTGCTGTTCGTTACAACAAAATTTCAACATTCCGAATATAAACCAGTCTAATTTGTTGAAACGCGGGTCGATTTCAATTGTTGAAGTCACCCCTGCGATATTTTATGATGAGACCAAAATGACAAGTATTAGATATACAGCTGTTTGTAAAATTTGTGCAACTTATTGCACAAAAGACAAAGTAGAGAATTCGATATGTGAAATACAGAAAGGTTATGGTGATCAACCCAATCCAGCTTCTAAGAGATGTGAAAACGGAAAACATGATTTAATTGTTTTTGAAATCAAGGAAGAAAAATAAAATGCTCACAAAAGAAGAAATGAAACAGATGATGATTCAGATGGCAGAATATTTAAAGACATTTGAATTAACTGATGAAGAAATTTCAGGGGTATTAAACATTGCAAAAATAAATGCGATTATAAACGGCTCTTAAAAAAGTGAAACAACAGAGATTTCTAAGTAGTCTTAAAAATTCACTCAAATAAATCCGAATGTGTATCAGTTCTGTACAAAGTAAAGCTGTAATTGTGATTCGACAACTTTATAACCAAGTAAAGAACATGGATGTACATGACATTCATCTGAACCGAAAAAAACATCAATAATCCAACGATGTCCTAAAATCTTCCATTGTTTTATAAGGCCCGTTCAGCTTCAAGTGCAATATTTTTTTTTGCAAGTTCATTTGGCTGTAAAGAAGGTCCAAAAGGAATGCGGTTTTCATGATTATTTAAATCTAACTCGTTGTATGCAATAATAATTAGTATTCCTTTTTAGAGACAGCAAAAAATTTCTTTCCTCTCCAGAATATTTTGCCATACGTAAAAATTGCATTATAATAATATGTAGATTTTTATAGCCAGCGGAGGAAAATAGAATGGCAAATATTAAGGATGGAATCGGTGCTGCAGGACAGAAACTTGGAGCATTCAAAAAATTCATTTCACGCGGAAATGTTGTGGACATGGCAGTCGGTGTAATTATCGGCGGTGCTTTTGGAAAAATTGTTACAAGCCTTGTTAATGACATTGTAATGCCCCTCATAGGACTTCTCATCGGTGGACTTAACTTTTCAAATCTTGCCGTTACAATCGGTGAAGCAAAAATCGCCTACGGAAATTTCATTCAGACAATCGTAGATTTTCTTATAATTGCACTTTGTATTTTTGCAGTAATCAGAATTTTTGAAAAATTCAAGAAGAAGGAAGAAGAAAAGCCAGAAGAACCGGCAGCTCCAGTAAAATCTGATGAAGCCGTTCTCCTTGAAGAAATCAGGGATCTTCTCAAGCAGAAATAATTCAGTTTTTATTGTTTTTATCTGAACTCCAAAACAAGGAACACGCAATGAAAGTTTTGATCTTAAACGGAAGTCCACACGCAAACGGGAACACTGCAATTGCACTGCAGGAAATGGTGAAAGTTTTCCAGAAAGAAAATGTAGAAGTTGAACTTGTAAATGTTGGAAACAAGGCAATCCGCGGATGCACGGGTTGCAATGCTTGCGTTGAAAAGGGCAAATGCGTCTTTGATGATGAAGTTAATGAAATCGCAGAAAAATTCAAGGATGCAGACGGACTTGTTGTTGGAACGCCGGTATACTACGCCTGCGTAAACGGAACACTGGAATCTCTTTTGCAGCGTCTTTTTTACAGTTCACCTTTTGACAAGACCATGAAAGTCGGTGCAAGTGTCGTTATCGCCCGTCGCGGTGGATGCTCGGCAACCTTTGATGCCCTCAATAAATTCTTTACCATAAGCGGAATGCCTGTCGCTTCAAGCCAGTATTGGAACAGCGTTCATGGTGGTGCTCCAGGGGATGTAAACGAAGATGCAGAAGGACTTCAGACTGTACGCGTTCTTGCAAGAAACATGACGTTCCTTATGAAGAGCATTGCCTTAGGAAAAGAAAAATACGGTCTTCCTGAAAAGGAAGAACACCTTTGGACAAACTTCATCTGACAACCTGATTCCATCAGTTATTATTTTTCTTGCCATTTTCTCAAGTAGCCTTATAATTATCCTATGAAATACATTCATAACATTTGGGAAACTCCGGAAATCCAGTCCATCAACAGGCTTCCTATGAGAAGTCCTTTAATTCCATACGAATCAACTTCAAGGGCGGAAAGAGAAACCGCCCTTGGACCTATTGCATACCCTTCTTCTTCAAGCAGCTTTTACAAATGCCTAGACGGGGAATGGGACTTTGCTTTTTTCAATTCACCGCTTAAAGCTCCCAATACAAAAACAAAATGGAATAAAATAAAGGTTCCACTGTCCTGGACAATGCAGGGCTACAGTACTCCGCACTACACCAATGTCCAGATGCCATTCGACTGTGTTCCACCTGCAGTTCCGGAAGAAAATCCAACGGGTTATTACAGGCTTAAGACAAAAATTCCCGCACAATGGAAAAACCGCCGCATAGTCCTTCACATCGGTAGCGCCGAAAGCGTTGTTATCCTTTACATCAACGGAAAAGAAGCGGGAGTTTCAAAGGACACAAGACTCCCGTGCGAATTTGAACTGAATGAATTTTTAACTGCAAGTCAGACATCGGGGAAAGATTCTTTTGAAATACTGATTAAGGTTATCCGCTGGTCGGATGCAAGCTATGTAGAGGACCAGGACCAATGGTGGTTTGGCGGCATCCATAGAAGCGTGTACCTGTATTCAACTGAAAAAGTTTTCATTGCAGACGCAAAGGCTTTAACGAAAGTTGAATGGAACGATAAATCGCACACAGGAATTATTCCACTTGAAGTAACCTTAGGATATTCTGAACTCACAGGTTCAATCATAAAATCAAAACAGTCTGAAACCGACAGAAAGAAATTCAAGGTTGCCTATAAAATCTGCAAACTGGAAGGAACACCTTTCAAAGGGTCAGCAGGAAAGACAATAGAAAAAGGAACCATTGATTGCTCCCTTGATGTCCGCAACACCCTGTGCAATGCAGCAAAAGAAATCAGGATCAGAAATCCAAAGCTTTGGAGCAACGAAACTCCAGAACTTTACCTGATTACTGTTTCACTTTATGACGGAAAGCGACATGTTGAATCAGCTTCCTTTACCTGCGGTTTCAAGTCTGTGGAAATTAAGGACAGAAAACTTTTATTGAACAACAAGAAAGTCTACATCCACGGGGTAAACCGTCACGAGCACAACGAGTACACAGCAAAGACTTTGACCACAGAAGAAATGGTTCACGACATAATGCTCCTTAAGAATTTCAATTTCAATGCCGTAAGAACCTGCCACTACCCTGACGATGAACGGTGGTACGATCTTTGCGACCGTTTCGGAATCTGGATTCTTGACGAGGCAAACATTGAAAACCATGCCTACTATGATGTTTTAAGCCGAAGCGAACAATGGCTCAACGCATACATTCAGCGCACGCAGAGGATGGTAAGGCGAGACAAAAACCACGCCTGCATTTTCGCCTGGTCCCTTGGAAACGAAAGCGGTAACGGCCCCAACCTTATTGCCACGGGAAACTGGATCCGCGGATACGACACCACCCGCCTTGTTCACTACGAAGGATTTGTAAGGCCTGAAATTCATCAGGGTGACTTTACACTTGAAAGCCTTGGCTTTGGAAAACACCAGACGGATTTCATCGGTCCAATGTATCCAAAGATTGAGCTCATTAAGGAATATGCAAAAACAAGGGATGACTACAGGCCAATCATCATGTGCGAGTACAGCCATGCCATGGGAAACGCCAACGGAAGTCTTGCGGATTACTGGAAGGCAATAGAATCAACACCGGGACTTCAGGGAGGCTTTATCTGGGACTGGGTTGATCAGGGAATTGCAGCAACAACAAAAGACGGAAAGAAATACTGGAAATACGGCGGCGACTTTGGGGACAGTCCCTGCGATTTTGATTTCTGCCTCAACGGCATACTTTTCCCGGACAAGACACCGAAACCTGCCATGTACGAATGCAAAAGGCTTTTTGCACCCGTAAGGCTTGAAGCGGTGAACATCAAGAAAGGCGTTTTCTCCATTGAAAACAAATTTGATTTTTCAAAGCTTAACTTGCTTTCCTTTGAATGGAATCTTTCCCTTAACGGTAGGCTTGCTGCCAGCGGCAAACAGAAACTTGAACCATTGGCACCTGGAGAAAAGCAGCTTATTGCAATTCCTTTGGCTGCACTGTTCAAGGGCATAACAAAGAAAAATGACGACCTTCAGTTTAACGGAATTTTCCGCTGGAACAAGGACACTTCCTTTGCAAAAAAAGGAGACATAGTATCCATTGATCAGATTGAAATCCAAAAAGGAACAGGCTTTGCAGACTTTGCTGATTTTGTAAGCAGTTGCGTAGATTCCGCTTCCGTAATCGCTTCAATAAAGGGAAACATTGTCCATGCCTACACGGAAAACGAATGCGTTAAAAACAAGATTTCCACAATCAACGATGTTCCGACGCCTTGGGATTTTGCCAACAAACCTACAAAAGAATGGATTAACAGTGACCTTATGGGAAAGCAGGGAAAATTCGTAAAAACTTCCATAACGAAGAAAGATTGCGGAACCTATGCGGACATCAAAATCGACCTTGAACTTTCAAAGAAAATCAGCGAATACCCTAGGGCCGGAATTACAATGGAGATTCCGAAGGAGTACGAGGAAATCATATGGTACGGTAAAGGACCACACGAAAATTACAGCGACAGAAATTTTTCCGCAATAAAGGGATTCCACAGGGAAGAAATTAAAAACATGAAAGTTCCATACATTGTTCCCCAGGAAAACGGACTTAGAACCGGAACAAATTACATTGAACTCAATGCCGCAGGAAAAACCTTGCACATCCAGAGTGAAGAAGCATTTTCATTCAGCATCCTGCCCTATACAGCACAGGAACTTTTCAGGTGCAATCATACCCATGAACTTAAGGAAAGCAGCAAATGGATTTTAAGCATCGACGCAGTTCACCGCGGAGTCGGAACCGGAGCCTGCGGACCTGACACAAGGGATGAGTACAAAATAAAACCCGGCAGGTACAATCTGCACCTCCGGGTCTGGTAATTTATTGAAATGCAATCGAAGTTTTCCACTATAACTTTTTGCATTTTTAAAATACGTTATCTTTGAAAGTATTCATTACGGATAGTACACAACATGTTATAAAAATACGGGAAGGAAGGTAGAGGATGGCAAAAACATTCGCAGGTCGGAACGATAGTTTCCTTGCCGACCTACGCATGTAGCGACGCTAACTAGCGGTTTTGACAGACTCGGACTGACTGGTAGTATTTATATATTTGTTTTTTGAATC
>JAUNCR010000118.1 GCA_030526505.1 Spirochaetales bacterium | reverse complement strand
ATTTAACACAAAGACTTGATAAAGTATCAAACGATGAAATTGGCGACATTGTAGACGGTTTCAACAACTTCTCAATCAACCTTCAGAAGATTGTTAAAAACATAAAATCTTCAAACAGCATGCTTGATTCTGTGGGAATGGAATTGAAAGAAAGCACAGATAATGCATCTTCTGCAATTACACAGATTATCTCAAACATTGAATCCATTCATACTCAGATTAACACACAGGGAAACAGCGTTTCACAGACAGCAGGCGCAGTTAACGAAATTGCATCCAACATCGAATCTCTGGACAGAATGATTGAAAGCCAGAGTTCAAGCGTTTCTGAGGCAAGTTCAGCAGTTGAACAGATGATCGGAAACATTACATCTGTAAACCGTTCAGTAGATAAAATGGCAGATTCCTTCACTCGTCTCGAAAGCAGCGTAAAGGAAGGAACTTCATTGCAGGCAAATGTAGGTGAAAAAATCAACCAGATTAAAAACCAGAGTGAAACCCTCCATGAAGCAAACCTTGCCATTGCAGCAATTGCAGAACAGACAAACCTTCTTGCCATGAACGCAGCCATTGAAGCAGCACATGCAGGAGAAGCCGGTAAGGGATTTAGTGTTGTTGCAGATGAAATCAGAAAGCTTTCGGTTACTTCTACAGAACAGTCAAAGACAATCGGCGACCAGTTGAACTTTATCCGTGAATCAATTGAAAACATGGTTGAAGCTTCGTCTTTGTCAAACAAGGCTTTCTCAGATGTTGCATCAAGAATCTCTGAAACAGATGAACTGGTTCGCCAGATTAAGAGTTCTATGGAAGAGCAGGAAGTTGGTTCACACCAGATTACAGATGCACTGCACTCAATGAATGACAGTACCCTTGAAGTTCGTACAGCTTCACAGGAAATGTCTGTCGGAAACAAAGCCATCCTTGAAGAAATCAAAAACCTTCAGGATTCAACAGATGCTATGGAAGACTGCATGAAGGAAATGGCAACAGGTGCTTCTACAATAAATGCAACGGGAACATCCCTGAATGACATTTCAAAGAAAATGCAGAGCAACATTTCTGAAATCGGAACTCAGATCAATCAGTTTACGATTTAAAATTCTTATTGCTTAATCTTGCAGCCTTCAGATTTTCTGGAGGCTGTTTTTTTTACAAAATGAAGCAAAACAACCTGAAAATATTGTTCACTTTTATAATAAAAGTATCTTTATATTAGCATAAATTCCTAAAATCACCCTATCTTTTATAAAAATATTGACATTTTTATTCCCCAACTTTACATTTAAAACATAATGAAAAGATTGGTTTTAATTGTCTATTTCGTTTTATGTTCCTCACTTTGGACTTTTGCAGATACTAAAGCAAACATAAAGTCTGGTACTATCCTTCATTGCTGGTGCTGGTCTTTTAAGACCATAGAAGAAAACATTGGAAGAATTAAAGACGCAGGCTTTACTGCAATACAGACAAGCCCAGTAAACTCTTGTCTAGTTGGTGAAAACGGCGGAATGGAACTCATGAGTTCTTCAAATGGAAAATGGTATTACCACTATCAACCAACAGATTTTAAGATTGGAAACTATCAGCTTGGTTCAAGAGATGAATTCATTTCAATGTGCAAGGCTGCCCACGAAAATAATATTGCAGTAATCGTAGACATTGTTCCAAACCACACTACCCCAATGCTCGATGAAGTTTCAAGGGAGATGATTGAATATTGCGGAGGACTGGAAAATTTCTATCACAAGGGAACTGCATCAGGAATCCGTGGCGCATTGGTAAATGCCAGAACCGGCGGACTTCCTGACATCAATACGGAAAACCCGAAGTTTCAGGAATACTTCGGGAAATTTTTACAGGACCTTGAAAGCTGCGGTACCGACGGATATAGAATCGACTGTGCAAAACACATTGCATTGCCTGATGATCCCATGGACGATGAAAACCAGCAAAACAACTTCTATCCTTTCATTACGAAAAACCAAAAGATGTTTATCTACGGAGAAGTTCTTCAGGATGCAAACAGCCGTGAAGAAAATTACGGGAAATACATTTCCGTAACGGCATCTAATTACGGAAAACTTTTAAGGAGTGCCGCCAAAAACAAAAAAATCCCGGCAAAAGGAATCGTAAACCTTCAGAACAAGGCAAGCCCTAACCTCATCACCTGGGTTGAAAGCCATGACACCTACGCAAACAAGGGGGAATCTGCAAGCCTAACTGATTTTGAAATCAGAAGTGCCTGGGCTGTAATTGCAGCAAGAAAAGAAGGAACTCCCCTGTTCTTTAGCAGGCCTAAGGGAAAGGAATCCGTTCAATTTCCAGGGGAAAGCAAAATCGGAGATGCAGGAAACGACCAGTATTTTTGCAGTGAAGTCAAGGCACTGAATCATTTCCGCCTTGCAATGAAGGATGAAATGAACATGTTCTTGAATGATGAAAACGGACTTCTTTTCATCAGGAGAGGAAACAGGGGGCTTGTCATAATCAACCCGTCGGAAAAAGAGTTGCCAGTTGATTTCAAAAGTACCCTGCCACAAAAAAAATATTCCGACAGGGCCTGGGGAATAAAGTTCAAAGTCAGGGACGGAAAAATAAAAGGGAAAATACCTCCGCAGAAAATCTGCGTAATCTATTGAAAATGCAAGGAATTGGAGAAAAAAAATGATCAGAAGATTTATATTCGGAAAGCCATTCGACACAGAAGCTGTTTTAAACAAACCGGAAGCTGAAAATGAAAAACTTCCTTACTTTGAAAATAATGGCAATACATTCACCTACGAAATGGATGAAAAGGACATTATCTGGGGTTTAGGTGAAAATGTCCGTGGAATGAACAAACGTGGCCACAAGTACACCAGCTGGTGTTCCGACGAATTTGAACATTCAGAAGAAAAGCAGAGTCTCTACGGAGCCCACAACTTTTTTGTAATCGACGGAAAATCAAAACTTGGTGTCTTTGTAGATTGCCCAGGCCGCGTTACCTTTGATATAGGCGATGCGGAATACAACAAGATTTCCATTACGATTGAAAATTCCGGATATGAAATCTACCTTTTTGAAGGATCATCCGTTATTTCCATTGTAAAAGAATTTCGCCAGCTTATCGGCGCAAGCTACATTCCTCCAAAATGGGCTTTTGGAATCGGTCAGTCCCGCTGGGGTTACGGAAGTGAAGAAGACTTGATTAAGGTTCAGGAAGGATACAGAAAAAACAATCTTCCAGTAGACATGATTTACCTGGACATTGACTACATGGACAACTTCAAGGACTTTACCGTTGATTCAAACAAATACAAGAACTTCAAGGCAACCATTTCAAAACTCAAGGAAGATAAAATCCGTGTAATTCCAATCATTGATGCAGGCGTAAAAGTAGAAGACGGTTACAGCGTTTATGAGGAGGGAATGAAAAACGGTTATTTCTGCAAGGACAAGGATGGAAAGGAATTCATTGTAGGTGTATGGCCTGGAAGAAGCGTTCTCCCAGATTTCCTTAACAAAGATGCAGCCCGCTGGTTCGGTGACAAATACAAAACATTAACCGACATGGGAATCGAAGGTTTCTGGAATGACATGAATGAACCTGCCCTTTTCTATTCAGAAAAAAACAAGCAGAAGGTTTTCGAGCACCTTGCCGAATACAAAGATGCTAATGTAGGTTTGTACGCAAACTTTGCTATGAAAGACGCCGTGAATTTCATGGCTAACAATCTGGAAGACTACAAGAGTTTCTATCACGAGACGAAAAATGGAAAAGTCTGCCACGCTGACATCCACAACCTTTACGGTTACAAAATGACCGAATCAGCATCCAATTCCCTTGAAAGGATTTTGGGAAAAGAAAAGTACCTTCTATTCTCCAGGGCCTCTTACATTGGAATGCACAGGACTTCGGGCATCTGGATGGGAGACAACAAGTCCTGGTGGTCGCACATTCTTTTGAACCTTAAGATGCTTCCTTCTCTCAACATGTGCGGATTCATTTATACAGGTGCCGACATCGGTGGATTTGGAAGCGACACAACTGAAGACCTTTTGCTTCGCTGGTATGCCCTTGGCATTTTCTTCCCTCTTTTAAGGAATCACAGTTGCCTTGGATGCCGCGAACAGGAACCATATCAGTTCAAGTCCCTTGAAAAATTCCGTGGAATCCTAAACCTTCGTTACAGGTTGCTTCCATACCTTTACAAAACTTTCATTGATTCAGTAAAGAACAATGGCATGTACGGAATACCGCTGGGATTTGTCTGGACAAATGACGAAGATGCAAAAAGATGCGAGGACCAGCTTTTAATAGGAGACTCCATCATGATTGCACCGATTTACGAACAGAATGCAATCGGCCGCCATGTTTACCTTCCTGAAGAAATGAAATTAATTCGTTTTAAGGGAACTGAAATCACGGAAGAAAAAACAATGGAAGCAGGACACAATTACATTTACACTGCCCTTGATGAAGTCTGCCTCTTCCTTAGGAAAAATAAAAAGCTGCCCCTTGCAAAAGAAGCAGCTTCCATAGAAGACCTTGACTGGAACGATTTGACCTACATTGAATATTAGGCTTCAACAAAACCGCGGGCTGCAAGTTCACTGATGATCTTGTCTACAATTTCATCAGGAGTTGCAGTTGCATCAATAACAAGGTCTACAAATCCGTAGTCATTGTTATCGATGCCATAGAGGTTCTTGTAGCGGCGGCTATCTTCGCTGTCACGCATGGCAGTAAAGCTTTGTATCTGTTCAATGTCCCCGCCTTCGCGGTTGAAGATTCTTTTGGCACGGATGTCATCATCAAGCCTAAGGTAAACCTTAAGGTCTGCTTCCTTAAGCATCCAGACTGCAAGGCGGCTGCCCAAAACGCAAGGTTCAGCCCTGGCCATTTCAACCTGGCGGGTATCAACAGCCTTGTCATAGCTGTCGTCTGTCTTTGCATTTTCAATTACTTCAGCAAGGGTCATGCCCTTTTCTGCAGCAAGCTGGCGGAATGTAAAGTTAATGAGCTTTACGCCAAGTTTCTGAGAAAGCAATGTGCTTACTGTTGTATTACCGCAACCAGACTTACCTGAAATTGCAACACGGACATCCTTTAAAATTTTCATATCAACACCTCAACAATTGTTATTCAACATTCTTAGACTGCTCACGGATATTTTCCAAAGCATCTTTTGCAGCAATTACCTTGGCACCAACTTCAGTAAACTGATTCTTGCTGCCAATTGTATTTATTTCGCGGTTTGCTTCCTGGCAGATGAAATCAAGTTTCTTGCCTGGAATAGGATTGTTTTCAATTTCGTCCTTCATTGCCTTAAGGTGACTGTGAAGGCGAATGATTTCTTCATTGATGGTATACTTAACGAGCATGGCTGCAGTTTCAGTCATGATGCGGTTTTCATCAACCTTGTCGTCAAGAAGTTCCTTAAACCTTGTGTAAAGCTGGTTGCGGAATTTCTGTTCCATTTTTGGCTGCCATTCCTTAAAGAAAGCCGCACATTCTTCAAGGACGGAAATCTTTTCAAGAAGGTCTGCCTTAAGGTTTTCACCTTCCCTTTTTCTGTCTTTTACAAACTGCTCAAAAACCGGATTGAAAACAACTTCGATTTTCTTCCAGTATTCTTCGGCATCATACTGATGAGAAATGTTGAGGACACCTTCCTGATTGATTATCAATGAAAGAGGAATGTCGGATTCAGATTTCCCCAAAGCCTTTGCAACAGAAAGAATAGCATCGCTGTACATTTTTGCGGCCGCTGTATCTACGAAAACAGTAGAATTGCAGTTATTGTCCTTTACGCGAACTGTAAGTTCTATTTTACCGCGGACAATTTTGTCCGAAACAAGTTTTCTAAGTTTAGATTCAATAGGATTCAAAAAAGAAGGAAGATTGATGTAAAGATCAAGGAACCTTGAATTTACAGATTTGATTTCAACGCTGATTTGTGTGTTGTCGATGATTTCTTCCTTAAAGCCATAACCTGTCATGCTGTTCATAATTCAATTCCTCTATATTAAATGTACTTTATTGTAA
>JAUNCR010000117.1 GCA_030526505.1 Spirochaetales bacterium | reverse complement strand
AGCTTCGCGCACTCAAAATGAAGAAGGACAACAAGGACCTTCCTTCAACAAGTGACGGTGAAGTTATCCAGGCAGCCCGTACGGCTACAGGAATGGACAGTCCTTTAAGCGCCGAGCAGTTCCTCAACCAGTACAGGATGAGCGTGCTTGATAAGCTTGCACCAATGGACATGTTTTCAGTGGATGCAGTTTTCAATTACGGGCTTAAGCTTATGCTTGCAGAGCGCATGAAGAAGTTTAACAGGGATGAAGGTTTGGCTTCTTATCACAAAATTTACGACTCAATACTTGGAGAAAACAAATGACAGATACAAAAGGCAAAGTTGTAGCTGTAAACGGAAACATGGTTTCCGTTGAATTTGACGGAAAGGTTTCTCTCAACGAAGTAGGCTATGTTAAAGTTGACGGACAGAGCCTTAAGGGTGAGGTTATCCGTATCCGCGGCAATACAGCTCAGATGCAGATTTATGAAATGACAAACGGTATTTCCACAGACTGTTCTGTAGAATTTACTGGTGACCTTCTTTCTGTAGAAGTTGGTCCTGGTCTTCTTGGTCAGGTTTACGACGGTCTTCAGAATCCACTTCCATTGCTTGCTGAAAAGTCAGGCTACTTCCTTGAACGCGGTGTTTATCTTCCAGCCCTCAACGAAGAAAAGAAGTGGGAATTCACACCAACTGCAAAGGAAGGCGACAAGGTTCTTGCCGGCGACAGTGTTGGTACAGTTCCAGAAGGACCATTCACACATAAGATTCTTGTTCCATTCGGATTCCTTGGAACATACACAATCAAGAAGATTGCAAAGGCTGGTTCTTACAAGATCCACGACACAATCGCAACTCTTGCAGATGAAAAGGGAAAGACAGTAAACATCTCAATGAGCTTCAAGTGGCCTGTTAAGCGTGCAGTAAACTGCTATGCAGAACGCTTGAGCCCAGATGAACCAATGGAAACAAAGGTTCGCCTCATCGATACATTCTTCCCTGTTGCCCGTGGTGGTACATACTGTATTCCAGGACCATTCGGTGCAGGTAAGACTGTTCTTCAGCACACAACATCCCGCAATGCAAACGTAGACATCGTTATCATCGCAGCTTGTGGGGAACGTGCCGGTGAAGTTGTTGAAACACTTACAGAATTCCCAGAATTGAAGGACCCAAGAACTGGCCGTTCACTTATGGAAAGAACAATCATCATCTGTAACACATCTTCAATGCCAGTTGCTTCCCGCGAAGCTTCTTGTTACACAGGTGTTACACTTGCCGAATACTATCGCCAGATGGGACTTAACGTTCTTCTCCTTGCAGACTCAACATCTCGTTGGGCACAGGCCATGCGCGAAATGTCTGGTCGTCTTGAGGAAATTCCTGGTGAAGAAGCATTCCCAGCATACCTTGAATCTACAATCGCATCGTTCTATGAACGCGCTGGTATCGTAAAGCTCCGCGACGGTGAAACAGGTTCCGTAACAATCGGTGGTACAGTTTCTCCAGCCGGCGGTAACTTTGAAGAACCAGTTACACAGGCAACTCTTAAGGTTGTCGGTGCATTCCACGGACTTTCTCGTGCCCGTTCAGATGCACGCCGCTATCCTGCAATCGACCCTCTTGATTCATGGTCAAAGTACAAGCCTGTAATCACAAAGTCTTGGGTAGACTATGCCCGCAGCGTTTACAAGCGCGGTGCTGAAGTTAACCAGATGATGAAGGTTGTCGGTGAAGAAGGTACAAGCCTTGCAGACTTCATCCTTTACCTTAAGAGCGAATTCCTTGATGCAATCTACATGCAGCAGGATTCATTCGATGAAATCGAAGGTGCAACTTCTATCGAACGCCAGCAGTATGTATTTGCTAAGATTGTTGGTATTCTCGGATCTACATTTGACTTTGAAGAAAAGGACGATGCACGTACATTCTTCAACAGGCTTACACAGAACTTCCGCGATATGAACTACAAGGCATTCAAGTCTCCAGACTTTGCAAAGGCTGAAAAGGCAATCGATGCAACTCTTGCAGAAAAGAATGCCCAGATTGGTGAAGATGTAAAAGCTCTTCTCAAGGACGGTGAATAATGGCTAAAGTATACAGCAAAATCGAAAGCATTAACGGTAGCGTTATTACTGTCAAGGCAAAGGGCGTAAAGCTCAATGAACTTGCAGAAATCACAACTCGCTTCGGTAAGTCTCTTGCCGAAGTAAACAAGATCGACGGTGAAACTGTTTCACTTCAGGTTTTTGCCGGTGGTCGTGGTGTTGCAACAAACGATCAGATCCGCTTCCTTGGTCACGACATGAAGATTTCCTTCAGCGATGACCTTCTTGGACGCATTTTCAACGGTTCTGCAGAACCTCGCGATCACGGTCCAGCACTTACAGAAAACCTCATTTCAATCGGTGGTCCTTCTGTAAACCCATCAAAGCGTATCAATCCTAACCGCATGATGCGTACAAACATTCCAATGATCGATGTTTTCAACACATTGGTTGTTTCACAGAAGATTCCAATCTTCTCTATCTCCGGTGAACCATACAACCAGCTCCTTGCCCGCATCGCCATGCAGGCAGAAGCAGATGTAATCGTTCTTGGTGGAATGGGTCTTAAGTACGACGACTACCTCTTCTTCAAGAAGACTCTCGAAGAAGGTGGAGCTCTCTCAAAGACAGTTATGTTCGTTCATACAGCTGCCGACCCAACTGTAGAATGTATGAAGATCCCGGATCTTTCGCTTGCAGTTGCAGAAAAGTTTGCCCTTAAGGGAAAGGACGTTCTCGTTCTCCTTACAGACATGACAAACTTTGCAGACTCAATGAAGGAAATCGCCATTACACAGGAACAGGTTCCTTCTAACCGCGGTTATCCTGGAGACCTTTACTCACAGCTTGCATCTCGCTACGAAAAGGCTGTTGACTTCAACGATTCAGGTTCAATCACTGTTCTTGCAGTTACAACAATGCCTGGTGATGACGTTACACACCCAGTTCCAGATAACACCGGTTACATCACAGAAGGCCAGTACTACCTTAAGGGTGGTCGCATTGAGCCATTTGGTTCTTTGTCTCGTCTCAAGCAGCAGGTTAACAACAAGACTCGCAAGGACCACCGTTCTTTGATGGATGCCATGATTCGTCTTTACGCATCTTACAAGGATACACTCGAAAAGAAGTCCATGGGTTTCAACATGAGTGCATGGGATGAAAAGCTCCTTAAGTACGGCGTAATGTTCGAAGCAAAGATGATGGACCTTACTGTAAATGTTCCTCTTGAAGAAGCATTGGACAACGGATGGAAGATCCTTTCTGAATGCTTTGAAAAGAATGAAACTGGTCTTAAGACAGAATTGATCGAAGAATTCTGGCCTAATAAATAAACTGAACTCGCATAAGGATATTTTATGGCAAAATTAAAGCTGACTAAAAACGAGCAGAAGACTCAGAAAGATGCGCTTAAGATGTATCAGCGCTATCTTCCAACTCTTACGCTCAAAAAACAGCAGCTGCAGTCAGAAATCCGCACCATTGACGAAAAGGCAAAGGAAGTTCGCGCACAGAAAAAGGTGCTCGAGGCTGAATTTGAAAACTGGATCAGCGTCTTTGGTGAAAAAGATGCCTTCAAGCCTGATATGGTTACTGTAAAGAACATTAAGAAGGGTTGGGGCAATATTGCGGGTGTAAAAATCCCTGTCTACGAAGGTGCCGATTTTGGTCGCGGAGACTACGACCTTTATTCAACACCATTGTGGATTGATATGGCTGCAGACCGTATGGAAAAGGCTCTGGAGCTTGATCTTATGGCAGAAGTTCTTGACGAACAGGTCAGGCTTCTGTCGCAGGAATTGAGGACAACAACACAGCGCGTTAATCTTTTTGAAAAGGTTAAGATTCCTGAAACCAAGGCAAACATCAAGAAGATCGGTATTTTCCTTGGTGACGAACAGGTTGCCGCAGTTGTTCGCTCTAAGATTTCTAAGAAAAAGCTGCAGAATGTATCAAACAAGGAGGAAACTGAAGAATGATCGTAGAAATGAAAAAAGTTTCCCTTGTTATACTGGAAGCTGAAAAAACAGAATCCCTGAAGGCTTTGAGAAAGGCTGGTGTCCTTCACCTTGAAGAAATTGAAGGTGGAAGTGCCGAACTTTCAGCCTACAAGGAACAGTCTTCTGAAACAGAAAAGGCTCTTGCCATTCTTGAAGAAGTTAAGCTTGGAAAGAAACAGTCTGTTGAACAGGTAAAACTTTCGGCAGAAGATGCCGTTGCAAAGGCAAAGGAAATCATTTCCTTTACTGATACAAAGAAAAGCCTCTTTGACAAGATCAATCAGAATACTCAGGAACTTGCCCGCCTTGAAAAATGGGGCAGCGTAAATCCTGCTGAGCTTGCATCTCTTACAGAAAAAGGTCTTTTCCTTTACATGTACGAGATTCCTCAGGACAAGTATTCTGAAATCAGCAAGGACATCAATACTGTTGTTGTGAACAAAATCAACAAGGTTGTAAGATTCCTTCTTGTTTCTGATGCTGAACTTGAAGACCGCCCTGAAGGACTTCCTGCAGAGGCTTATTCTGTTCCTCTCCCAGAGTGTTCTACAGAAAAACTCAAGGATGACATTGTAAAGGCAAAGGCAGAAATTGAACGCCTTGACCGCGAGATTGCTGCCGCAAAGAAATTCGAGGCAGCACTCAAGGAATCAAAGAACAGGCTTCTTTCCGACATTGAATTCGAAAACATTTCCAGCGGTATGGAAAAGGAAGACGAAGAACTTTCTGAAGCAGAAACTCGTCTTGCCTGGGTTACAGGTTATGTACCTGTTGATTCAATGGACAAATTCAAGAAGGTTTGTTCAGACAACAGCTGGGCTTATGTTGCTTCCGAACCAAAGGAAGACGACATGGTTCCAACAAAGCTCAAGAACAACAAGCTTGTAAGCCTCATTTATCCGCTTACAGACTTCTTGGGAACAGTTCCAGGCTATCATGAATATGATATTTCAGGCTGGTTCCTTTTGTTCTTCACAGTCTTCTTCGGAATGATTTTCGGAGACGGCGGATACGGACTTCTCCTTACCGGTGTCGGTGTTGCAATGGCTGTAAAGTCACTTGCTTCGAAAAAGGGCGGATCCCTTGCAGGACTCGTTCTTCTTCTTGGACTTGCAACAGTGGCATGGGGTACAGTTACCTGTACATGGTTTGGACTTACACCGGACATGCTTCCTGACTGGCTTAAGGAACTTTCTGTTCCTCAGCTTTCAAACGCATACGGTGATACTCAGTGGCCTATTTTCTGGAAACCGGAATCAGGCCTTTATCTTACAACCGCACAGAATCTTCAGATTTTCTGCTTTACCCTTGCTTTGCTTCAGCTTTCTGTTGCACACCTTAAGGGAATCGCAGCAAACCGCAAGACCCTCAAGTGGATCGGTGAATTCGGATCCCTCATGCAGGTTGTGGGTATGTACTGGGTTGTACTTTCCATGGTTGTAAGTGCAGAAGTGTTTACATTCAATGAAGTAATCTACGGAATTCCTGTAGGTAAGCTTGCCATCGGACTTGTTGCCGTAGGATTTGTCCTTAGCTTCATTTTCTCAAGCTACGCAGGAAGCGTTGTTGAATCAGTTCTCGAAAGCTGCAAGAACATCATTTCCGTACTTCTTGGTGTTGTAAACGTATTCTCGGATGTCGTTTCTTACATCCGTCTTTGGGCAGTTGGTTTGGCAGGTGCCGCAATCTCTGGAACTGTAAACAGCATGGCAGGTCCTTTGCTTGGACATGCAGTTCTGTTCGTCGGATTCCTGGCACTCATCGTATTCGGACATGGTCTGAACATGATCTTGAACCTTCTTTCCGTTATCGTTCATGGTGTTCGCCTTAACACATTGGAATTCTCCAATCACTTGGGAATGTCATGGTCTGGCTTCAAATATAATCCTTTCAGCGAAAGGGATTAATATTATAGAGATATCTTCGGGACAAAAGTTTCCGAAGAATCGTAAACATAAAACTTATTTATAGGAGAATTAAATTATGAATTTTGGAATGCTCGGTGCTGCTATTGTTATGGGTATTGCTGCTATTGGTAGTGCAATTGGTATTGGAACTGCAGGTCAGGGTGCAATCGGTGCTT
>JAUNCR010000116.1 GCA_030526505.1 Spirochaetales bacterium | reverse complement strand
CATTGAGGGGTCTGGTTCAGGAAGAACTGAATACATTGTAACTGTGGTTTATATAATTGATGATGAAAACGAAAAGAAACTTGAAAAAAATGTAAGCCTTTATGTTGTTAAAAATCAGCAGATTGAAGAACCTGTTGTTCCTGATTTAACTGTTGGGCTTTCGGAAGATAATCCGTGTACTACTCCAGAGCAACTGGAACAGGCCATTGCAAATGTCAATGATAATGGAAGAATTTATCTTGCTGGAACAAATGGTGTGCTTGAACTTAACGGAACTTTTTCCCTGGGTAAAAATTGTACACTATATTCAACGGTTAACGGTCTGCAGGTGAAAAGAAAAGATAATGGAACCTATTTCTATGTAAGTTCTGAAGTCATGATTGATGCCACAAGTAAAGGAATTACATTTACGGATGACTCTGACATAACGGAAGTATCGGAGGGTAATGGATTTTTTTATGGACCTGGAACTTTAAAAGCATATTCTGTAGCATTTGAAAATATAAAAAGCAATGCAGTGAATGTTGGAAATGCTGTTTTGTCCGGATGTTCGTTTATTAATATATCTTCAAACTACGGTGCAGTTTATGTTGAAGCCGGGAAGTCAGCCCGAATCGGGTCTTGTAATTTCAGCGGAAACACAAGCAAAAAGTCTGAAAATTATGGCGATGTATATTTTGTAAAGGATGCTTCAAGTTCTTTGACATTGGATGAAAACGTTACAACAGATATTGGAATCTATGTTGATAATGCTGAAAATGTTGATCCGGAAATTGTATTTGATGCTACTAATTATGGCGGAAATTTGAACATAACAATTAAAAATGGTCCGAAAACTGGAATTGATTCAATGATAATACTATCATGTACAGGAATTCCTAATCAGGAAAAAATAAGGGTTATTGTAGATGGTTCTACAGATGCATACATGAGTTTTACTTCAGGTAATGATTATTGTTTAACTAAAACGTCATTCTAAGGATTATAGTTTCCTGTCCCTACAGTCATCCACACTTGGTTTCTTAAACACAAAACAGAAAAACCGTCAGGTTTTTCAAATCCGCGTGACAAAACCGTGAGTGCCGTAGGCGCGAACAAATCCGTTGGCTAAACAACATACCTCTTAAATGGGATCATAGGGGTCTGTCCCCATGGTCATAAATTGAATTTATTCTCAAAAAGCATTATTCTATTCTAACTATTTTAAATACTACAGAAGGTGATTTTTATGGCAGTTGATGAAAAATTGCAGACAGTACGCCACAGCTGTGCCCATGTTATGGCAGAAGCTGTACTCAGGCTTTTCCCTGGAACAAAGATCGCTATCGGTCCTGCTATCGATAACGGATTCTACTATGACTTTGATTTTCCAACGGACACTAAATTCACCGAAAGCGATTTCCCTGCAGTAGAAAAGGAAATGCGCAAGATTCTTGCAGGCAACCACGAATTCGTTCGCAAGGAAGTAAGCAAGGCAGAAGCTCTTGAACTTTTCAAAGATCAGCCATACAAGGTAGAACTCATCAATGATCTTCCTGATGGAGAAACAATTTCAACTTACGAACAGGACGGCTACCTTGACCTTTGCCGCGGTCCACACGTTGAAAGCACAAAGGAAATCAACCAGCAGGCATTCAAACTCATGTCTGTTGCAGGTGCTTACTGGCGCGGAGACAACACAAAGGCAATGCTTACTCGCGTTTACGCAGTTTGTTTCTACAAGCCAAATGATCTTAAAGACTATCTTACAATGCTTGAAGAAGCAGAAAAGCGCGACCACAGAAAGCTTGGTGTTGCACTCGACCTCTTCCATCTTGAACCTGAAGATCCAGGTCAGGTTTTCTGGCATCCAAACGGATGGTCAATGTATGTAACTCTTCAGGACTACATGCGCGAAAAGATCGTTAAGGACGGCTATCTTGAAGTTAATACTCCAGCAGTAATGCCAAAGGTTCTCTGGGAAAAATCAGGACACTGGTCACACTACCAGAAGAACATGTTCACAACTGAATCTGAAAAGAAGCAGTTTGCAATCAAGCCTATGAACTGTCCAGGCCATTTGGAAATCTTCAACAGCCGTTCTCGTTCATACAAAGATCTTCCAATGCGCATTGCTGAATTCGGTCACTGCGTAAGAAACGAACCAAGCGGAACTCTCCACGGAATCATGCGTGTTCGCGGTTTCGTTCAGGATGACGCACATATCATCTGTACAGAAGAACAGATTGAAAGCGAAGTTACAAAGTTCTGTAAGCTTTTGCTTGATGTATACAAGGACTTCGGTTTTGACAAGAACCTTCTTGTTAAGCTTTCTACAATGCCGGAAGACCATGTTGGTACAATCGAAACATGGCAGCAGGCAGAAGCAAAACTTGCAGCTGCATGTAAGGCAAGCGGAATGGATTATGAAATCCAGCCTGGTGAGGGCGCTTTCTATGGGCCTAAACTTGAGTTCACTTTGATTGATGCTCTTGGCCGTCAGTGGCAGTGTGGTACAATCCAGCTTGACTACCAGCTTCCATCAGCAGAAAGATTGAACGCACAGTACATCGGTGCAGACAACCAGAAGCATCACCCGGTTATGCTCCACCGTGCAGTTCTTGGTTCCCTTGAACGCTTCATGGGTATCCTCATTGAAAACTACGCTGGCGTATTCCCAGCATGGCTCTGTTTCGAGCAGGTTGCAGTTGTTCCTGTAAGCCCAGACTTCAACGACTATGCACAGAAGGTTTACGAAGAACTTAAGGCAGCCGGAATCAAGGTTAACGCATATCTTGAAGACGAAAACATGAAGAACAAGATCAAGGATATTTCAACAGCACACCGCACACCATATATCCTTGTTGTTGGCGAAAAGGAAAAGGCAGAAAACACAGTAACATGCCGCTTCCGCTTCAGCTCAAAGATTCCACAGAGAACATTTGCTTTGGGTGAGTTTAAAGACTATGTTCTTGATAAGATTAGAACTCATTACAATGGAATATAATTTCTAAATGAGGACCATTCGCACGGCAATGTCATTGCGAGCCGGTAACGGCGAAGCAATCCATTCACGCCTTTGCTTAACTGGCATATGGATTGCTTCACTTCGTTCGCAATGACTTTACACAACTGCTACGAATGTGTGTTCTTGATGAAATTAACACACACTTCAACGGCATCTAATTGCCGGTGAAACAAGAAGGCCCCGGGTTGCGCATGAACCTGGGGCCTTCTTTATTAGGTGATTTAGGAATCCGTTAGTTTCTGGTGTAGGTTGCGCCATCTTCCGTATGGATGTCATTATCTCCATTCATAGCTTCGTTATTCGTAAAGGAGCAACTTGAAATTTTGTTGTTGGTGCCAGATGCAATGAAGATTGCTCCGCCCTTATTCAAACTTGTACAATTATTGAAATGTGCGTTAGATATATCAAGCTTACTGCCCGCTGAATAAATTGCGGCACCGCCACCTGTGGTTTCACATTCAGTGTTGCAGTTGTCAAAAGATGCACCCTCTATTGTCAGTTCTCCGTAATTTGAAATGGCACCGCCGGCACAGGAAACTTCTGATCTGCTGTACATTCCGTCAAATATGACGCTGCTTGAGATTGAACATTTTCCATTTGTTTCGATGGATATGGCTGCTGCGTCATGTTGAGAGTTAGTTGCCGTCTCCGTAAAGTAAACGGCATTGTCAACAGTGAGACTTGCACTGGAATTAACTAGAACAAGGGCTCCTGTAAATGTGTAAGTTTCATTATATCTTCCGTCTAAGTTGATCATGTTGTCGCCGCCGTCAATAGTAAAGTCTGCCCCGCTAGCTACTGCGAAAAGATGATCCATGCCTGTGTTTTTTGGTTTTATGCAGACATCAGATTCATCAGTTGTAATTGTAATGATTGTGCCAGCCGGTATGTCGATTTGACTGTCAGCCTCATAGTTTTCACTTGTAAGTATGTAGGTTGTGCTGGTACCGGTCGGTGTGTTTTTGATTTTGCTTTTCAGTGTAGCCCAGTCAGGACAGATGTATGGATTGTCTGTAATTGTAATGTTTATATTTTTATTTTTTTCAATTAATTCCCCATCCGGAGTTTTTCGGTAACAGAATATTACAGTTGCAAGATAAGTATTGTCTCCTGTTTCTTCCGTGATAATATTTACAACATCATCCTCATAATTGCAGAACAAATTCATTGCAGGATCATCTGCTACGAAACTTTCATTCCATCCGTTGGAAAGGTAAAAATCAATGAGGGTATTTTCCTTAATGTAGTCGTCGAGATATTCTGGACTGCCATAGAAAACATTATTGCCGGCCCATTCAACATTCACCTTTTCAATCAGGTTGGATCTGTTGTAGCTAAGGTCCAGGGTTACACTTGCAGTTTCGCCAGCCCGTACCGTTACAGATGAATATGCAGCGGCAACAGCGTTTGTTTTTGAAGCCGAAAGTCCGTAATAGCATTTAAGCGTATATAACCCTTCTTTTATGTTGTTAAAAACTGCAGTTCCGCCTGGTTTTCCTACTGTTGAAGTAACTGTAAATCCTTTTTCGTCAATGAGGTACAGTCTGAAAATGGCGTTTTCCGGTTTCTTCAGAATGTCTTCTTTATTTATTGTGCTGCTGTAGATGGTTCTGGAACTGGTTCCGGGGAAATCTATCTGAATGTCGCCCGTACTTAATTCCCTGTTAAGCTGATCGCAAGAAACCAATAATAAAGAAAGTATGAAAGAAACGGTCAGAAATAATTTTCTCATTTTCATATCCTTTTAACATTAATATAGAATGATTTTAATGCAGAATTTCATTAAATAAAGGATTTTTTGAAAATCTTCGATAATAAGCGCCGGATTTCCGGGGGCACTCGGTGGGGTCTGTCCCCTCTGAACTTGTCCGACAGCAAAACTGTCTGTGCTGTGAAAAGGGGAAATCCTTTTGATTGTCATGTTTCAATCATTCTTGTTATAATTAAATAAAACATAATTGCTTGGAGAGGTTCGTTATGAAGTGTTTGTCTAGATTCGCTGTCTTATTTTTTGCAATTTCAGTTTCTTTTATTTTGGGTTCCTGCAACTTCCTTAACTTAACAAAAAATACCTCATCAATTGAAGTCAGACTTCCACATGCTTCTTCAAGAAGTGTTTATTCCGAAGAAAATGAATTTTCCGAATATATGAGTGAGGATGGAAAATTTTCAATTGAAAATATAGATGTATACGAAGTGACAATAGTTTCTTCCGCTGGGAAAATAATTACACAACCTGCTCGAAAAGATGAAGTGTCAATTCTTATCCCTGATGTAGAAGTCGGTGAATGGTATGTAAGTTTTACGGCTTATGCAGTTGATGAAATAGATGGGAATAAAGTAAGGACAATTATAGCAAAGACCCGTGAACCTGAAAGAACAATAGTAAATGCAGATAAAACATCCGTAGTTGTAATCACAGCGGAACGTGTAAAGTATTTCACTGGGGGGCAGTTTGTAAACTGTGGAACTGAAATGGGCATGAATATTTTAAGTATTCCATTTCAGCTTAGGCTTTCAGGTGATTACATTCTTCCGATTTCTGAACTCATAAAGTTTGAAGTGCAGACTGGAGACGGAGGTATAGTAGAAGTAACAAAAGACGGGCTGATAATTCCAAAAAAAATAGGGCGTACAACGATAGGTTACAGTCGTCTTCAGGATGGTAGTGTTTTCGGTGAAATTTCAGTCAGAGTTCTCCCGGTCGTAAAAATAAACTGCTTAATCAATGGTGTGAATGTAAGTGGAAAATATCCTTTGTACACCAAAATAATTGCTGAAAATGGGGATAATCTTCAGACAATGCTTTCCAATTTTTCTGTTGGTTCAATTATGCGTCAGGAAGGACTAGAATCCTGCGACTGGTATTTTGATGCAGGTTTTACAGAGATAATTGGAGGAAATATCGGAATGTTGTATCTTTATGAAAAACATTCCGCAGTATTTGACACAGAAGATCGCGTCTATGAAATCAACATCTATGCTGATACAAGAAGATGAATCAGTACTCTTGAGGAATTCATAACTGCCTTTGGGGATGATGGTTCAGGAGACCTTCTCCTTACCGATTTGATTACTCTTGATCAGGATGTTTCTTTGAATGTAACAAAAAACATGAAGATA
>JAUNCR010000011.1 GCA_030526505.1 Spirochaetales bacterium | reverse complement strand
AAAGCCTTAACAATTTTCTTCATAATAAACTCCTTTATATTGTGAAAGAACAAATTACTTGCTCTTTACTTTTCCCATCTTCTTGAGGTAATCCTTCACTTCTTCAGAAGGTTCGAACATATCTACCGTGCGGTGTGTCCTCAAGTCATTAAGTTCAATGTTAACGATGTATGTTCTTTCCTGTTTTTTTCCGCTGTTCTGAACCATAAGCTTTACAGAACCAGTGAGCATGTAGTCGGCAGCATCTTCATTGTCCATTTCCACTGCCTGGTCTTCGTTAGCATGGTCAGCCTGATCAGCTGCTTCATCGCGCATTGCAGCCCTTACATCACTGTTTGCCATGAATTCAAGAACACCGCTCTTAAGGATGGCTGTCTTGAGGCTGTTTGCAATAATCTGAGTATCAAAGAATTCCCCCGTTTCATCCTTAATCTTTCCGATTGTTACGACGGCAGGTCTTCCATTCTTGTCTTCAAACCTTTCAATTCTTGGTGACTTGATAACCTGATCAACGATATCCTTGCATACAACGCGGGCATCAGATTCGTTCAAATAAATCGTCAAATCCGCATCTCCACCACGCTTTGCCTTTGCAGCAAAAACTGTTCCAGCTACAGCAACAAGCATTGTCAAAGCAATCAATACTTTCTTCATTTCCTTTATTCTCCTTATATATATCATGGATTTCTCCATAAATTTACTGATAGGTAAAATCAATTCTAATACAATATAGGCTGTTTTCAATTCAGGCTGGGATAATTTGCAGCCAAATTAATAAAATAAACTTAAAAATGAGGGAAAAATGTTATTTTTTTCACAAGTCCGAAGAAATATGCCGCCTACTTTTTCACAGATGGAACATAGAGGACTTTACCGATGCGAAGGATGGCATTTTCCTTGATTCCGTTGGTATCGCAGAGAGCCTGAACAGTAACACCGAATTTGCGGGAAATGCTCCAGAGGGAATCCCCCTTTACAACCGTATACTGGAACGGAAATTCTATTGGAGTTACCTTTGCAAGGGCTTTTTCTACTTCTTCTTTTTTTCCTGAAGGCAGGCGAAGTTCATAGGTTGAGGCCGGAGGTGTAAAGCCTTTTGTCAGGGAAGGATTAAGATGCTTAAGTTCCTTTTCGCTGATTCCAGATTCCTTTGCAATGGCAGAAATCATGTAGGGTTTCTTTACGGAAACATAGTCAAAGACAGCATCCCGTTCATTTACAAGTTCTTCAAATTCCCTGTCATGACGTGGAAGGTCGATTCCATATTTTTCATAGTTTACTGCAAGGTCTGCAATGGCAATGAGTTTCGGAATGTATTCCGCAGTCTGCTTTGGCAATGCCTTCTTTTCAACAAGTTCCCAATAGTCGCTTGTTCCTGCCCTTTTGATTGTCTTTCGCATTTTTCCGTTGCCGCAGTTATAGGCAGCAATGGCAATGAGCCAGTCGTTGAAAATCCTGTAGTTGTCCTGAAGTTTGGCAATTCCTGCCTGGGTGGAAAGCCATGGGTCATAGCGTTCATCAACATATTCATTAAGTATGAGGAATGGTTTTACGCTATTGGACATAAACTGCCACATGCCTATGGCTCCTGATTTTGAACGGACTGCAGTCTTGTAACCTGATTCAACGACAGGAAGATACTCAAGTTCAGGAGGAACATCCTGCTCCTGAACGCACTTTCTGACATACACGCGGTATTCCACTGCATTTTCAAGGATTCCCCTAAGGACTTTCTGCCATCTTTCACTAAGGTAGACCTTCCTCCAGTAATCAACTTCCGGTCTTTCTCCATAAAGCTGAATTAAATTGAGGTTTAAATCACCGCCGGAAATTTCTGCAGTTTCACCATTTTCAGAAACCTCTCCTTCTGCAGAAGGATTTTCATTTTCTGCCACGGGATTCTTTTCTTCCAGCATTTCCTCCGCCTTGGATTCCATTTTTTCTTCTGAAGGCTTTTCTTCAATAAAAACATTATTATCCACAGGTTCAGCCGCATTGTCGCCGGCAACAGAATTGTCTTCCTGGGAATAGAGAAGCGAACAGGCAATAATCAGGCAAAAAAACAGTTTCTTCAGGCTCAATTTCATGGTAAGGATAAATTTAGCACGGATATAAAGTATTGTAAATTCATTGAATTTTAGAAAAAAAGCAATATATTTGAAAATAAAGACCTGATTTTGAAAAACATATAGTTCAGTTTCAAATTAATCGGTAGATACATTCATCATATCATTCGGGAGGAAATAACATGACAGGAATGCTCAGTTCAGACAGTTTCAAAGAATTCGTAAAGACGGTTGTTTCAGACAACTACATATCAATACCACAGATGGAAGTGCACCTTAAAAAGCACATTGAGATCATCGCAAACCAGATAAACCTTGGCCAGTTGAGCAGCGTTTACATTGCGCCGCCTACACCACAGAATCCAGAAGGTGTAAAACTTTTCAACATCCTTTACTATTCACCTGAAGGATTTGGAAGCGAACCTTACGAAAAGAACTATGGAACAGGCGAAGGTGGAACCATCACATTAACCTTCAACACTTGCGGTGACAGGGATTGGACCGATGAAGAACTGAAGGAACTTGATATGCTGGCAGACTTCATCTATTTACTTTCATCAAAGGCAAGGCTTACATCAAAGGTCATTGAAATGTCAGATGTAATTGCAAAGCTTACACAAAGGCCACAATAAAAAGGGAAGCCCTGAAACGCAAAGTCTCAGGGCTCTTTAATTTACAACGCAGGCGATTCTATAGCAGCGTCTTCAGGATCCTTTTCTTTTTCCTTTTCAATAATGTCATCTGCAGTGGCTTCAAAGGTAGACCTTAAAGCTCCCTGAACAAGACAAACGGTACTTTTGCCGTCCATGCGAACATAGCATTGGCTTCCAGTTGCAGTATTCTTTCCTATAACAAGGCTTCTTACAAGTTTTTCACCTGAGAAGGCTTCAACGGTGATTCCATTGTCAAAGCCATAACGGTCATTGTCAGTGGCGGAACCGGAAGCGACATTTCCCAAAACCTTTATTTCGTTGATTGCATTTACAATTCCGTTGGCACGGTTAAGCTGGCATGGAAGTTTTGAATCTCCAACAAACCAGTTGTCCCCATTCTTTGAAATGGAAAGCTTTACTCCGCCATTGTTTATCAATACCAAATCAATGTTGTCTTCAACAGTAATAACCTTCACCTTGTTTTTCCCGCTGAAGGCAAGCTGAACTATATAAACGGCAAGAAGAGCAGCAATTACAGAAAGAAGAACTATTTTTCTCGTATACAACTTATTCATATTTTATTCTCCCATTCTTGGATCGTTAGGGTTATAAGTCCTGCGTATCTTTTCCCTGTGGCTTCTGCGTAGGGCAAGAACAACAAGGCCTGCTACGGCAACAAGGACTGCAAGACAAAACTGATTGAAATACTTCACAGCAAGTGCAAATCCATTCTTTGCTTCCTTAAGCATGTTTGTACTCAATCCCTTTGTTCTCATGAGACACAGATCTTCTTTTCCGCACATGTAGTCAACGGCATTGCGCATGAAGAAAACTATAGGTTCCTGTGCATTAGGCTGAATAAGCTGGGCACTTGTAATGAATGAAGTTCCCGAAACAAAAATTTTTGCTTTCTGCTTTCCGTTCTTTATGTGGGAAGATGAACTCAAGGCATTTTCCTTGCTTTCCTCTTCAGGTAAAGCCGAATCAAAGGTACTTTCAAAATTACCTTCTACAAGAACACAAAGGTCTCTTGAAGACAAGGCAGCTTCGTCAGACGGAACTGCAAATGCAAAAGGATTAAGCATGAAACCTTCAGTAACAGGAACTGTCCATGAACGGGGAGAACTCTTTGCAAGAACAGTAACATCCACATTCTTGTTTTCCTTTGCATTGGAAGAATCAATTGCAAATGATTCAAGGAAGAATACATCAACAAGATTTCTGCCTATCGGATTTTTCTGGTCAAGGCAGTTTTTCTGAACTCTAGGAACATGATAGAAATTCAATTTACCGTACTGCTGATCCATTCTTACGAAACACTTTTCATCAAGAACATATTCGCTTCCAACTTCAACACCGTATTTTGAAAGAAGCTTTTCAAGCCCTGTCCTTACAGGAGAATATGTTGGCTGCTGATACTGCGAAATCTGTTCGTCATAAGAATCGATGAAGAACATTACATTTCCACCACGCATGATGAACTGGTCGATTTTGTAAAGTTCCTTTTCATCAAAGGCTGACTTTGGTCCGTTGATGATTACAGTTTCAGAGGCAACAGGAATGTCCTTTTCCAAAAGATTAACTTCTTCAAGAGTATAAGTTTCAGAAAGCATCTGGCGGAAATAAAGGGCATCGTTTTCATCCTGAATGCTGCGTTCACCATGACCTGTAATGTATGCAACCACAGAAGTTTTTGAAACGAGGCTTTCAACCGACTGGAAAATGTTTTCTTCAAGATTATCGAGTCCAGAAATCACATAAGAGAAAATTGCATTTGTAAGCTGGAGTGGAACAACACGGAACTTGTCTCCATATTCAAGAACAAGACCTACAGTTCCCTTTCCTGGTGTTCCGTCCTGGTTTGTCCATGAAACAGACTGAAGCCCATATTTTTCGGCGGCTTCATCAGTAACCGCAGCATCCGGGTTGATTTTCTGGTATTCGATTTTGCCACGGAACTTTTTGCTTGCAGCAGAGAAAGCGTTGCCTACAACTCCATCGATTGCATCGAAATTTCCGATGTTGAATTTTGAAAGGGCCTCAGATTTGTAAAGCACAAGGCGGACATTTTCAGAAAGACCGGAAAGCAAGTTTGCGCTTGAAATGATTTTTCCGATGAGGCCCGTAATCTTGTATTCAAGACCGTCGCTTGAAGAAATGCCGTCAAGTTTTTCAATCTGGTCTGCATATACGATGGCAATTCCCATGTATGCATTTTTGAAACCGACTTCATTGTTCTTTACTTCGCGAACCTGAACAATCTGCATGCCGTAACCGCGGGCAATGCGCTGGTTTTCAGCCTTGTTCATGTCAAAGAATTCATAGTCGAAATTCTTTCCGGAAGCAGTCTTGTATTCCGAAAGAAGGTCAGTAAGATACTGTTCAACATTTGAATATGGAGCCGGAAGATTCTTTGTAAAGAAAACCTTTACGCTCATAGGTTCTTCCAGATTGCGTACAACTTCGCGGCTGGCAGATGAAAGGGAATAAGACTTTGGTTCTGTCAAATCCAGGCGGAAGAAACATCTTGCAGCAACAAGATTAAGAAGTACGATTGCAATTACAAAAAGCCAAACATCGCTGGAAGGGCTCTTTATCCAGGAAATAAATTTATTGTTCTTTTTCATTTCTACTCACCCCTTCCTTTCGTTATCGAGTACATTTACCGTTAGGACGACAAAAACTGCCGACACGGAAACAAAATAGAGAAGATCGCGGGAATCAAGTATTCCCCTTGCAATGGAACGGAAATGTCCCTGGGCAGAAATGAAGGTTGCGGCAGGAACCATTATTCCAGGAAGGAAAATTGCAAACATTGTCACGAAGGTAAGGAAAAGGCAGATTGAAAGCGAAAGAAGGAATGCAACAATCTGATTTCCAGTAATCGACGAACAGAAGATTCCGATTGCTGAAAAAGCTGCGGCAAGAAGGAAAGCACCGAAATAGCCGCCAACAATTGGACCTGCATCAATTCCACTTGAAGCAAACAAAAGGCATGTCACAACATAAAACAAAGTTGGTGCAAGCATTACCATTGTGCTTACAAGAACAGAAACATATTTTCCGATGACAATGTCCACTGTCTTTACCGGAAGAGTCACGAGAGTTTCCATGGTTCCAGTCTTCTTTTCTTCGCTGAAAACGCGCATTGTCAAAGCAGGAATAAGGAAGCTGAAAAAGATTGGTAGAAGTTCAAAGAATCCCCTGAGTTCTGCACGCCCCGCAAGGAAGAATGTATTGAAGAAAAAGATTCCCGAAAGAAGAATGAAAAGTGCGCCGACGATGTAGGCAACTGGGCTTGTAAAATATGCACGAAGTTCACGCTGCATGATTACGGCCCAAGGCATTTTTTTCTTTGTATTTTTCATCACTTTGCCTCCGTAAGAATCTTGAATACATCTTCAAGACTGTTTTTCTTAAGCTGCATTTCGTACAGCGGGATGTCGGCTGCAACGCAAACCTTTGCAACTTCAGGACGAATCTCGGCATTGCCTTCAACAGTGATTGTTGCCTGGATTTTTCCATCTGCTGAAGAAACCTTTACGCCCGCACTTCCTGCAATGGAAGCAAACTTTGCCTTTACTGCATCTTCAGTTCCGCCTGTAAGAACGATCACTTCAGAAGTGTTTCCGTAATGGGTCCTCAATTCTTCAGTCGAGCTGTCGGCAACTTTCTTTCCGCCTGAAATGATGATTACGCGGTTGCAGAGCATTTCAACTTCGCTAAGGATGTGTGTTGAAATGATTACTGTCCTTGTTTCACCGATTTTCTTTATGAGCTCGCGAACTTCGGAAACCTGATTTGGATCAAGGCCGGAAGTAGGTTCATCAAGGATAAGGATTTCAGGATCATTCATGAGTGCATGTGCAAGACCAACGCGCTGCTTGTTACCGCGGCTCAGTTCACCGATGTTTTTGTGCATGACTTCCTTAAGGCCGCAGATTTCTGCAAGATGAGGAAGTTTTACGGCAGGATCCTGTCCTTCAACATTTGCAATGTATTCAAGATAGTCGGCAACGATCATGTCGCTGTACATCGGTGCACTTTCAGGCATGTAGCCTATTTTATTCTTGGTTTCGACAGGACTATCCTTAACATCGATTCCGTCAACCTTAACGGAACCGGACGATGAATCCAGGAAACCAGCAATCATTCTCATTGTAGTTGTTTTTCCCGCACCGTTTGGTCCAAGAAGACCTACGATTTCACCAGTCTGAATAGAAAAACTGATGTCGTCTACAGCACGAAATTCCCCAAAAAGACGGGAAACATGTGATACTTCGATCATTTTTCACCTCACTGCATTCAGTACTGCATATTATAGTAATTATAAATCTAAAAAAATTCAATTTTTGCAAATTCATTGTTTATATGGAAAAGTGTTGTATAATTATAGATAGCATTCAAAACCTAAAGAACTTGTTTTAAGAGTTCCTGACATAAAAGGAGAACTTTTCATGGATTTATGTGAAACACTTGCAACAATCAATGTTAATATTGAAGAAGCCCTCGGTCGATTCATGGGCAACAAGGACCTTCTTGTAATGATGTACAAAAAAATGCCTGATTCAATCAACAAGAACAAGGACATCATACCCGACATTCAGGCCGGCAATATTGATGCTGCAATCCAGAAGGCACATACCCTCAAGGGAAACATGGGAAACCTTTCCATCACTCCTATGTATGAAGCCTATGCAAAGATTACCGAACAGCTTAGGGCCGGAGATACAGCCGGAGCAACTGAAGGCGTAAATGCAATCCAGGACTACCAGAACAAGCTTCTTGAAATTCTGGCCAGCTTCTAAAAACCGTTTTTTTTCGGTCATAAAAAAAGGCAACATTTAATCATGTTGCCTTTAATTATTTTAAACCGGTTGCCGGAAAACTACTCCACCTTTGCCATAAGTTCCGTCAGGAGAGGAATAAGCTGCTTCTTGCGCGAAACTATGTCCTTCATAAAGTAAATCTGCTTGTCGCGCTTAGGGAAATTCAAAACATCCTCGAATTTCTGTTCCCCAGCCACCAGCATGATGGAACTCAATTCGGTGATGTCAGTTACAAGCAAAGCACTGAAGAGGGCTCCCACAGCCTTCCTTTCAGTTTCAAGCTGCTCAAGGAATTCCTTCTTGCGCTCGATGATGTCGCGGGTACTGTCAACTTCAATCTGGCTTACGCTGTACTTGAACTTTCCGTCCTTGTATTCCTTCATATCCTGATGGATGACTTCTTCTGCAGTGCGTCCGTCAATGTGGCTTCCGCTCTTGATGATGTCGTTACCCAAAGTCTTGATGTCCAGATCGGTAATGCTGCTCAAATATTCCGCAATGTCCCTGTCGTAGTCTGTTGTTGTTGCAGACTGAAGGACAAGGGTGTCGCTCAGAATACCGCAGAGAAGAATCGATGCAATGTTCTTTGGAATGGAAACCCTCTGTTCGCGGTACATGTTTGCAATGATTGAACTTGTAGAACCGACGCACTTGTTGATGAAAGTCATCGGAAGCTTTGAAGAGAAAGTGTTGATCTTGTGGTGGTCGATGATTTCCTGGATCGTATAGTTTTCAAGGCCTTCCACCGCCTGCTGAGGTTCATTATGGTCAACAAGAATTACCTGGATATTGGCTTCATGGAGAAGATCGCTTTCACTGATGATACCGATCACCTTGTAGTCATTGTCCACGACTGGAAGGCAACGGCTTGGGCTGTCCTTAAGCTGAGGCTTAATTTTCTGAAGGGTGTCGTTTGCATGAACAGGAAGAACATTCATGTCTGCCATTGAACTTACAGGAGATGAATATTCAATGAGCATTGCAGTCTTAAGGGTACTGTCATGTCCGCTCAGAACCGAAACCCTGTTTTTCTTTGCAAGTTCTGCAAGTTCCTTTGGAACAACATAATCGTGGGTAACGATGAGGGCGCGAACCTTTGCTTCCACGCAGAGGCGCTGGATATCCTGCCTGTCACCGCAGACAACGACAATGTTTTCGCTCTTGTGCTCTTCAAGGATTGTCTTTGTTGATTCAAGCTCATCGTCGGCTACCATAATGGAACACTTGAAGTAATCGTTTTCATCAAAGGCAACGATAGGAGTTGCATTCAATGTCTTTTCAATAAGGTGAATGCTTGTAAGGAAAATCTCATTTCTCTTTGGGTTGAGGATCTTAAAAGAATTAAGTGCAAAGGCGTTGTAGTTCAAAAGTCCCTGATAGGTTCCGTCCGCATTGATGATTGGAAGTACGGGGGCATTTGTACTGATCATTCTGTCCACAGCCTTCCAGAGGGAAACATCGTGGTCAACTGCAACGAATTTGTCGGACATGTAGTATTCCGTTTTTGGAATCAGGTCCGGAATGTATTTAGGAGGTTCAATCTTAAACCTTTTGAAAACATATTCTGTCTGTGGTGCAAGTTTTCCGGCACGGGCTGCAACATATTCATTCATGCCAAGAAGATGCTTCAATTCTGCATAGGCTGTTGCGGCCACTATTGAATCAGTGTCCGGATTTCTGTGTCCGATAATGTATACCTTGTTTGTCATGTTTTGAATTATACTCCGTTTTTTTACTCTTAACTATCAGCGTTTTTCTTTAAATAAAAAAAAGCACCTGTCGAATTGACAAGTGCTTTTAGTCGGGATGTACGGGACTCGAACCCGTGGTCTCCGGCGTGACAGGCCAGCGCGATAACCAGCTTCGCTAACACCCCATAAGGTTTCTCTACTATATAGAAACTACGAAAACATGTCAAGGGACTATTGCATTTTTTTTTGAAATTTTATCGGCAGAGTGAAAATTGCTTTTTTTGCCCCATCACCTATATAATTGAAGAATGATAATCTTAGAAACCATAATCCCAGTTTTCCTTATAATTGCGCTTGGAAAATTCCTGAGCAGCAAAGGAATCCTCAACGACAATGGAATCGCCCAGATTAAAAACCTGTGCGTTACAGTGCTTCTTCCAGTCATGGCATTCGATGCCCTCATCCACGGGACCTATTCAAGAAATTCGATCCTTCTCATTGCCCTGGAATTCTTCATGCTTTTTTCAGCCTGGGGCATTGGATTCCTGCTCAAAAGATTTTTCGACATATCCATCAGGGACTACATTCCTTATGCACTTACTACATACGAAGGCGGACTTTTCGGCTGGGCCCTGATTTCAATTCTGGTTGGAGAAAAAAATCTCTTCTATATAGTAAGCATGGACATTTTCAGCGGAGTATTCGGCTTCACAGTAATGTACATCGGATACAAGATGATTAATGGTGAAAAGGCTTCAAAAAAGGAGATTGCCCTTTCCATTGCAAAGAACCCTCTGATCATTTCCGTTGTCCTTGGTTTTGCCGGTGCTTTCATTGGCCTTGGAAAAATCATCGACGAGTCCATCTATGCAGGGCTTTATTCTAAAATAATCACCCTTTTCACTGCCCCACTTACAAGCCTTATACTTCTTTCCATTGGTGCAGGACTTATCTTCAACAGGACTGTCCTTTCCCGCGGAATTAAATTCACCGTAGTAAGAATCCTCATTCAGGCAGTAATCTGCATACTCGTGCTTAAAATCATCGGATGGACAATCGGACTGAACAGGGTGCTTCTGGTTTCACTTCTCATGTACTTCAGCTGCCCGCCAAGTTTCCTCATTTCCATCTATTCACAGAAAAAGGAAGCGGTGGAATTTTCGTCTGCCGTAATAAGCCTGCAGATAATTTTTGCCCTGGCTGTTTTCTCGGTTCTCTTGATTCTTTCAATGGGGCTGTAACCAATAAACGTTTTGTTCTGTTGCCGATTTATACAACAAATTTAACGGCACTTAATATAAAATTGTAATGATGTAATTAATTTGGGGGAACTATGTCCGCATATACAAAAGAAGAAGTTATTGAATTCATAGAACAGGAAGATGTTAAATTCATCCGCCTTGCATTCTGTGACATTTACGGAAACCAGAAGAATCTTGCAATTCTTCCTAGTGAACTTGAACGGGCCTTTGAACAGGGCATCGGTTTTGACGGCAGTGCCATCGACGGTTTTACAGATTCAGCACACTCAGACCTTTTCCTCTTCCCTATTGCATCTACATTGACAGTTCTCCCATGGAGATCAACTTCGGGAAAAGTTGTTCGCATGTTCTGCGAAATAAAGAGACCAGACGGATCCCTTTTTGAGAAGGAAAGCAGATACATTCTCAAGCAGGCGGTACTTGCAGCCCGCGAACAGAATCTGGACATCAACATTGGAACAGAATGCGAATTCTACCTTTTCAAGACAGACGAAAAGGGAGAACCAACAAAAATTCCTTTTGACAATGCAGGCTACATGTCCGTTGCTCCGGAAGACAAGGGAGAGAACATTCGCCGCGAAATCTGCCTTACACTCAAGGAGATGGACATTCATCCGGAAAGCTCCCACCACGAGGAAGGACCGGGTCAGAACGAAGTTGACTTCCGTCATGCGGCTCCCCTTAAATCAGCAGACAATGTAATGAACTTCATCACTGTTGTTCGTGCTGCCGCAGCCCGCAACGGTTTGTATGCAGATTTTTCTCCAAAGCCTTTGAGCGGACATTGCGGAAACGGATTCCACATCAATGTTTCCGTAAAATCAGAAGACGGAAAGGATGTATTTGAAAACTTCATGGCAGGTGTGCTTTCACACATAAAGGAAATGACAGTATTCCTTAATCCTACTCCAGATTCCTATGTAAGGCTTGGAGCAGGAAAAGCCCCTTCAACCATCGGATGGGCAAAGGAAAACCGCACCCAGCTCATAAGAATCCCATCTACCAATGGAGATGAAAAAAGATTTGAAGTTCGTTCCCCGGACCCAACGACAAATCCATACATTTCATTTGCCCTCATCATTTATGCAGGCCTTGACGGAATAAAGAACAACGCAAAGCTTCCTGAACCTTCAGATGCAAACAGTCGCTCTGAAAACCTCCCTAAGTTCTGGGGAGAAGCAGCAGACATTGCCCGTCAAAGTGAATTCATCAGGGAAATTTTCAATGATGATGTGGAATCTTTCTTGCGCAGATAGGAAGGCAAACAATAAATGAACCCTTTGAGCAGCATTAGAAAGGTGCTCATCGTATCCGAAAGCGACACCTTCTTTGACAACATTTCCAGCATTCTCCCCAAAGAACAGTTCCACCCTGTCATTCACGCAAAGAATGGTGGAGAAGCCAGAAGAAAACTGCTTGAAAGTGACATCGACCTTCTTCTGATTGACTGTCCTCTTCCCGACGAACACGGGGTTCTGTTTGCAGAAAATTTTTCCGAGACAAACATGGGAATACTGCTCCTTGTAAACGCCGACATGTATGATGAGGTATGCTCAAAAGTGGAAGACCAGGGAATCATCACCCTGCCAAAACCTAACTCCCCTCAGATTTTCTACATGGCTGTAAAAATGCTTTCTGCCATGACCTTGCGCCTTGAAAAAATGGAGACTAAAAACAGAAGCCTTCAGGAAAAGATGGCAGACATAAGGATCATAAACAAGGCAAAGTGGATGCTCATTGAAAACAAGAAGATGTCGGAAAGCGAAGCCCATCACTTCATTGAAAAGAAGGCAATGGACGAAAGGTTGAGCCGCAGGGAAGCAGCCGAAAGAATCATCGAAAAATACGAACTCTAAAAAAAAATGGCAAGGCACATTTTCATCTACGCCTTGCCGCAATCACTAATCAGAGAAAACAATTTCACCGCGAAGAAGAAGCCTTAGCATTGCATCGGAAACATCAGGGTCAAACTGCCTTCCTGAATTTTCGCTGATCTGCTTTATGATCATGTCAGGCCCCATGTGTTTTCTATAGCATCTGTTTGAATACATGGCATCAAAGGCATCCGCAAGACAGGTGATCCTTGCGTAGAGGGGAATTGCATTTCCTGCAAGACCGTCCGGATATCCCTTTCCATCGTATCTTTCGTGATGGTAGCGGGCCACCATACAGGCTTCCGGAATTGCTGTAAGTCCAGAAAGAATTTCAAAACCGCGGATGGTATGGCTCTTGATTATGGAGAATTCATCGTCCGTAAGTCTTTTTGGTTTTGAAAGAATGTCGTCGTGGATGCTGATTTTTCCGCAGTCGTGAAGGAGTCCGCAGTAGAAAACCTGCTGGCACTGCTTCCTGTCAAGGCCCATTTCTTCCGCAAGCTGTTTTGAATATTTTCCAACGCGAATGGAATGTCCGCCGGTGTAAGGGTCCTTGGCATCTACAAAGCCAGAGAAAGTTTCCATAACTTCCTGGATCATTTTTTTATCGCGAAGTTCAATCTGCTCAAGTTCATTGATTCTGCCTTCCGAAAGCAAAAGGAAAACAAGGGAAAAAGCCCATATAACAGAAATGTAAACAAGAATGAAAAAGGCAGGGTCCTGAGTTATCCTCTTCCTGCACTTGAAGGTAAGTTCCCCGTGCAGAAGATCTTCGGGGGAAACAATATCCTCTCCATAAAGGATGAATCCTATTTTTGCAAAGGACTTAGGTTTATTGAGTGCAGTTCCCATAAGAGGAACTTCCTTGTCTTCAAGGCTAGGATAATAGACGAACACATCGCCCTTTTCCAAAGGAAACAGAACCTGGCCATTGGTCTCAACACTGTCGATTTTAATCAACTTGCTGTTGTAAGTCCTAAGGTTGAAATTCTGGGCAAGGGTCTTTCCATTCCTTTGCTGGATGATATCAACCTTTCCGCACCAGGCCGATTCAATGAAGCAGAGGCTGTCCATCGTAAAGGCAATGTTCCAGTTTGTTATTTCGTATGGAGTTTTGTTTTCGATGGTAACATCAAAAGTGTTTCCGACCAGAACGGGAAACCCGGTTTTTTCAAATGCATCCCCAGAAAGAGCCGTAGCCCAGCTTCCTGACTCCCCGCCTCGTTCCTCTATCAAAACGGAAATTTCCGACTGCTCTTCCGGAATGTCCGCAAGTGTTGAAAGGTCAAGGATTCTGTCCTTCTTGTTGAACCTGTCATTCCTTATGAAGACAAAAGTAAAACAGGAAACAATGAAGATGAAGGCTATGAAGAGGAACAGGAAATTCAGGCGATTCTTCTTTGAAATCATATCAGTTAATTCTCACATTGAATTCGGATATCATGACTCCCATCTTAACCTGAACGGAAGTCTGTACTTCATGTTTCTTTGTAAACGCACTTAATTCAGGAACACTCAGGCTGCAGTCAACACTTTCGGATATTTTCTTAATCAATTCTTCAGCCTTTTCGGATTCTTCCTTGTCCTCAGGATTCAATGAATCAAGTTCAGCAACCTTTGCTTTCATTTCAATGTTCATCCACGCACCGGATGGATACATTGAAACTGTCATCTGCTTTGTATAGAACTGACAGCAAGATTTAATTGCCAAGTTCAGGAGCCTTTCAACAACAACGGCATATTCAAATTCAATTGAACCTAGTCTTTCAGGAACATTGAGGTTATAGGTAATGGAAACTCCAGACCTCTTTGCGTATTCTTCAGCCTCAAGGATTACAGAATTGATTGAATTATTTGCACACTTTCTTTCCATTACCATGAGCCTTGAATCTGACCTGATGGCAGAAATGATTGTCCTGATGTCATCGTAATGTTCGTTATCAAGAAGGTTGAGGATTTCAGAAGTAACAGTAAGCATGGCACTGTTCATTTCCTCAATTTTCATTGACATTTCATTTACCTTTGCAGATTCATTTTTAATTCTGTCAGAATATTCAGCAAGGAACACAAGGCTCATGTCCTGCTTCTGTTTCATACCCTTTCTTGCATACATTCTCATGCCGCAGGTAAAAGTTACAACCATAAGGGCAAAAAGAAGGATTACGCCTGGCATGGCAGAAGGATGTTCAATGAGGTTCATAGGCCAAACGCTAAGGCAGGTGATGCTCAGGTAAAAAAGGAAAGGAACAAGACAGATGCTTTTCCAACCAATGATGTCGTTGTCATTTTCCTTGTAATATCTTGAAACGAATTTTACAAGGAAGAAAAGGAATACAAACTGAACTACAATCTGGAGAAGAACGCTTGAAAAAATGTCGTTGGTACGGTTGTAGATTATATAGCAGACTGTGTTTCCAGGAAGTATAAAGTCTGTGGCACAGAGTACTGTAAAGACCGAATGGAAACTCTTTTTCCTGGAGATGAGCAATTCTGTACCGGTCAAAAGCAAGAAAGTTAAGAGTGTCGATAAAAGATAGAAGCTTCCGCCCTTTGTATAATAAATGAAAATGAAATCCATAGCGGAAGTAACTGCAAAAACTGCGGATAAAATAAGGACAGTTTTTGCCACGCTGAATTTAAGTCTGGTAAACAGCCCCATATAAGTCAGGAGAAAAAACATTGCCACTCTGAAAGTAAATAAGTACAGTAAATTCATCTTTATAATTATAACACACAAAAATGCAATTTTCCAAAATTTGATATTTACAGAAATTGCATTAAAATAGAAGTAAATGGCGGTATGTTTTGTACTGTCCATAAAATGCATCAGGAGGCACACTATGTCAGTTACAACTTATTCACTTGGAGCAGCACAGGAAGTCACAGGAAGCAAACACATCCTTGAAATTGACGGACGCAGTTTTATGATTGACTGCGGTGCCTTTCAGGGCAAGCGACAGGAATCGGACAGGAAAAACCGCGACTTTGACTTTGCCGCAGACAAAATTGAAAGCGTAATCCTTACCCATGCCCACTTTGACCATTGCGGACTTTTGCCGGTACTCACAAAAAACGGATATGGCGGAAGCATTTTTGCAACACCTGCAACCAGAGACCTTGCAAACATCGTTATGATGGACAGCGCAAGAATCCAGGCTCGAGATGCTGAATTCCTTGCAAAACAGGCAAAGAAAAAAGGCGAAAAATTCTCATGGAAACCCCTTTTCAGCGAAAACGACTGTGTAAAGGCGGCAAACCAGATCATTACGCTTGGATACAACAGAAAAATGTACATTGCTCCGGATGTTCAGCTTGAATTCTATGATGCAGGCCACATCCTTGGTTCTTCCCTTGCCTACTTTACGATTACAGGACAGAGAAAAAATCCTTTGAGCTCAAAGACTTCCGGCGGATTCGGCATGTCCGGTAGAAGACTCTGGCACAGGCTCTTTGGACCTAAGATGGAAAAAAACGGAACCCAGAGGAATGCAAAGGAAGAAGCATTGCGCGGTGCACCTTCCGATGAAATCCGTGTTCTTTATACGGGAGACTTGGGAAGATTCAACAAGCCAATCATCCGCGACCCTGCAACAAACATGCCTGCACCTGACTACATCTTCCTGGAAAGCACTTACGGAAACAGGCTTCACCATGAAGCAGAAAGCGCACTTAAGGAACTTGAAAAAATCGTCCGCCGCGCCGTGGACACAAAGGGAAAAATCATCATTCCAACCTTTGCAATTGAACGAGCACAGGAACTTGTATATTACCTCCACATTCTTGTAGACAAGAAAAAGATTCCTCAGATTCCTATCTACATGGACAGTCCAATGGCTGTAAATGCAACGGGTATCTACCAGCTTCATCAGGAATGCTATGACGAGGCAACAAAGGAAGCCTTCCTTTCCCACCACAAGAATCCATTCGGTTTCAACAGCATGACCTTCGTACAGAGTGTTGACGAATCAAAATCCCTTAACGACAAGCAGGGACCTATGATCATCCTTTCAGCCGACGGCATGTGTGAAGCCGGACGCATCCTTTACCATCTTGCAAACAACATTTCCGACCCTAAAAACATTATCTGCATTGTCGGATACATGTCAGAAAATACATTGGGAAGAAAAATCCTCGACGGAGAAAAGGAAGTAAAGATTCTTGGAGACTGGTACAAGGTTAATGCGGAAGTCGTGAACATTGATTCTTTCAGTGCCCATGCCGACTACCAGGAAAGCCTTGAATGGCTCAACACCATCGATACAAGCAGACTCAAGAAAATCTTCCTTGTCCACGGTGAAAAGACTGGTCAGGAACACATGAAGCAATTCCTTGAAGACAATGGATATGAACATGTAGAAATTGTAAAATACGGTGAAACCTACGATTTGGAGTAACCGATTTTATGGAAAAAGAAACAGAAGAAAGAATCATCCAGCTTGAAACAAAGCTTGCATATCTGGAGGATTTTCTGAACCAGCTTCAGGCCGTTGCAGTAGAAAATTCTGCAACCATTGAAAAACTGCGCGAAGAAAACAAACTGATGGCCCAAAAGATCAGGGACATTTCCGACCAGATGGAAGGGGACATTCCTAACAGAAAGCCTCCTCACTACTAGGAGATGTAAAACAAAAAAGGCATCCTTACCGGATGCCTTTTTTGTTTTAATCCTTAATCTCTATGCAAGAAGATAATAGACTGCAAAGAAATGGAAGATGCTACCTGCAAGTCCAAGGAAGTGGAAGATGCTGTGGGACCACTTGTAGCTTCTGAACATGTAGAAAACTCCACTTAAAAGATAAAGCAAAGATCCAGCCACAAGAAGTGTTCCGTACTTTGCAAAAACCACAGTCATTGCAATAAAGGAAGCAAAGAAAAGGAATACGGAAAATCCCCTGATTTTATTTCCGAATACTGCATGAAGTACAGCCATAATGCCATAGAAAGTCCAGGCAAGAACAACAAAGGCTGTCAGTGAAGTTCCGGACAAAGAATTCATTGCATAAGGAACCGACAGGGCCGGTACAAGGAAACAGATGGACATAAAAGTCATTCTTTCAAAAACTTTTCTTCCGCCCATTGCCGAGATTGCATGGGACAATGTTGAGGAAAGGTAAAGGACAAAAAGAACGGAACCAAGCAATGCATAGGAAGCAATCCAGGCAGCAGAGTTGGCTGCAGGTGCGTGGAAAACGCTCCTGATGATAAGGAGAACTAGGGCAGCAACACTCAAGCCTGCACCAATGCCGTGGGAAATGGAATTGAACAGGTCTTCGCCAAGAGAAAAGGGGCGGGGCTGCCTTGCATTGTAAGACATGCGGGCATTTGCCTTCTGTGCCTTAAGTTCTTTTTTCTGCTCTTTTTCAAGGGCCTTCGTTTTCTTTCGTTCAGCATCGATGGAACATTCAACCTTTACCTGGCGAATCTTTTCCTTTGCCTGTTCCTTTATTGTTTTAATAGCAGCCTTTCTTTTTGCCTTTAGTGACTTGCGTGTAATTCTGCGTGAAATATCTCCCATGGTGACACCTCAAAATCAAGTATTTATTTCAGGAAGTAAAGAAGCCGTGCCTCTTCAAGATAAAATTATAATGCATAGAGCCATTATTTGCCATAAAAAAAACCCGACAGAATCCAACGAATTCTGTCGGGAAAACAATGAAGGAAACCGGCATTTTCTGTTTTACCAGAGCCTTGCCTAGAGGCTATTTTTTGCAGCAAGGAACGGAGGAGTCCCGCTGCCTTCATACATTTTATTTGCTTGACTTCTTCTTCTTTGAAACTACATCGAAGATAACTGCAAGCAGAAGAACCATACCCTTAACAGCGCGCTGCCAGTTAGAGTCAACGCCAAGGATAGACATACCGTTGTTAAGAACACCCATGAAGATAGCACCGATTACAGCACCACCAACTGTACCTGTTCCACCGTATGCTGATGCACCACCGATGAAGCACGATGCGATTGCATCCATTTCGTAGCTCTGACCAACTGTTGGAGCTGCAGAGTTAAGACGAGCTGCACAAACAAGACCTGCAACACCTGCAATGAATCCCATGTTTGTGTATGCAAACATCATAACATTGTCTGTGTTAACACCTGAAAGGCGAGCTGCCTTTTCGTTACCACCGATTGCGTAGAGGTAGCGTCCAGGAACTGTGTTCTGTGTGTAGTAAGAGTAGATTCCAACGATGATACCTACGATAACGAGGATGAGTGGAAGTCCCTTGTCGTGTGCAAGAAGTGTTCCTACGATCATGATTACTGCACAGAGGATAACCTGCTTAGCAATGAATCCAACGTTTGTAGAAACTGAATATCCCTTTCTGATCTTAGAAGCGCGGCTGATTACAGCTGCAGCTACAGTTACGAAACAGCAGATTACAGAAATGATCATTGTTACAAGGAAAGTAATCTTTTCGTTGTGTTCGATGAGTGCATCGTACACTTCGTTTGACATGTCATCATTTGGCTGTTCAAGGAACAATTCTGGAAGGTAACTTCCGAAGATGTTAAGGAATGAATCTGGGAATGGAGAGATTGTCATACCGTTAAGAAGGATGAGAGCAACACCACGCCACAAGAGCATACCAGACAATGTACAGATGAATGGAGGAATGTGAACATAAGCGATGAAGAATCCATGCCATGCACCGATTGCTGTACCAACAAGAAGACAGATGATGATTGATGGAAGAACAGGCCAACCCATATTAACGATGAGGATACCTGCAAAAGCACCAACAAGACAGATTATGGAACCTACAGAAAGGTCGATGTTACCACCAGTAAGGATACAAAGAAGCATACCTGTTGCAAGGATAACAACCCAAGCGTTCTGGTTGATGAGGTTTGTAATGTTTTCTGGAGCAAAAAGGGAACCCTTGTCTGCACCAACGATCAATACCTGGAAGAACAACATGACAGCAAGAAGGATAAGGATCATTGTGTTACCCTTCAGTGTCTTCTTTAAACTCTGAATATTAGCCATTTTAATTACTCCTATTTATTTACCTGAGTTGATGATGCAAGCCATGATCTTTTCCTGGTCAGCATCCTTTGCGTCCATTTCAGCAACCATGCGACCTTCGTTCATAACATAGATGCGGTCACTCATTCCCAATACTTCAGGCATTTCTGAAGAAATCAGGATAACAGACTTACCTTCTGCCACCATCTTGTTGATGATGCAGTAGATTTCATACTTGGCACCAACATCGATACCGCGGGTTGGTTCGTCAAGGATAAGAATGTCTGGATCAGCAAAGAGCCATTTTCCAAGAAGAACCTTCTGCATGTTTCCACCGGAAAGGTTTCCGACATTTTCATCAACAGTTGCACACTTTGTATGCATTTCCTTTGCTGTTGACTGAGCAACGCGGCGACATTCGTCATAGTCATAGATCCAGTGCTTTGAAACCTTTTCTGGCTTTGCGGCAACTGTATTCTTTGTGATTGATTCTGTAAGAATGAGTCCGTTACCCTTGCGGTCTTCCGTAACATAAGCGATTCCGCTCTTGATTGCAGACTTAACGTTAGGGAAGTCAACTTCCTTTCCGTTAAGGAAAATCTGTCCGCTGATGTTTGCCCCGTAAGACTTACCGAAGATACTCATGGCAAGTTCTGTACGACCGGCACCCATAAGTCCTGAGATACCGAGAACTTCGCCCTTTCTGAGCTTGAAGTTTACGCCGTTGCAAACCTTGATTCCGTCGAATACAGGGTGGTCAACATTCCAGTCCTTAACTTCAAGACAAACTTCGCCGATTTTTGGAGTGCGCTTAGGGAAGCGGTCTGTAATGTCACGGCCAACCATGGCTGCAATAATTGTGTTTTCACTGAATGATTCGTGAGCCTTATCCATTGTCTTGATAACGGCACCGTCACGGATAACAGTGATCTTGTCAGCAACATAAGAAATTTCGTTAAGCTTGTGGGAGATGATGATTGATGTCATTCCCTGCTTCTTGAACTCGAGGAGGAGGTCAAGAAGGTGCTTTGATTCGTTTTCATTGAGTGAAGCTGTTGGTTCATCAAGAATGAGAAGACGAACTTTCTTTCCGAGTGCCTTGGCAATTTCAACAAGCTGCTGTTTGCCGACACCGATGTCTTTGATTAATGTATGTGATGATTCTTTAAGACCTACTTCAGCAAGAAGCTTGTCGGCCTTATCGAATGTTTCTGCCCAGTTGATTTTGGCTTTTGAACCGCGTTCATTGCCAAGGAACATGTTTTCTGCAATTGTCAAAAGTGGAACAAGAGCAAGTTCCTGGTGAATAATTACGATACCCAGGTCTTCACTATCCTTGATGGAGTGAAATTTACAAAGGTTTCCGTCGTAGAAAATATCACCTGAATATGTACCGTATCCGTAGATACCGCTAAGTACATTCATCAAGGTTGACTTACCAGCTCCGTTTTCACCACAGAGAGCGTGGATTTCACCTTCTTCTACAGTAAGAGTTACATCGCTGAGTGCTTTTACACCAGGGAACTCTTTTGTGATATTTCTCATTTCCAATAATGCTTTGGCCATTGGAATCTCCTATAACAATTATTTTTAATTACTTTAATTAAAACCCACAAAAAAGGCGGGATTGGTTAGAACCCCGCCTTGTCTAGTCAACTCAGACTATCTGAGCTGTGCTTCTGTGTAGTATCCAGAGTCGATAAGGAGAGCCTTGTAGTTGTCAATGTCTCCGTATACTGGATCACAAAGGTATGAAGGAATGATTCCTGTACCGTTGTCGTATGTCTTTGTATCGTTGATTTCTGGCTTTGTTCCCTTCATCAATGAGTCAACCATACCTACAACCTTTGTTGCGAGTGTACGTGTATCCTTGAAGATAGACATTGCCTGGAGACCAGCGAGCATGTTCTTTACAGAACCGATGTCACAGTCCTGACCTGTGATGATTGGGAAGTTAGCCTTTGTGTAGCCAGCTGCCTTGAGAGCGTTTGTGATACCCATTGCACAAGAGTCGTTTGAAGAGTAAACAGCGTCGAGCTTTGTTCCCTTTGGACCGTACTTGTTAGATGTGATGAGGTTTTCCATACGCTTCTGTGCTTCTTCTGTTGACCAGTTGAGAGTTGCACACTGTGCCTTTGATGTCTGTCCTGAGCGGCAAACGAGAACACCCTTGTCGAGGTAAGGCTTGAGTGTATCCATAGCACCACCGAAGAAGAAGTTGATGTTGTTGTCATCTGGAGAACCTGTGAAGAATTCGATGTAAGCAGGATCATCCTTTGAGCGGCTCTTGAGGTTGAGCTTTTCTACGAGGTAGTCACCCTGGATTGTACCAACTTTGTAGTTGTCGAATGTTGCATAGTAAGAAACAGCCTTTGAGTTCATGATAAGGCGGTCATAAGCGATAACTGGGATCTTCTTCTTTCTAGCCTGATCGAGAACACCCTTAAGAGCTGAACCATCGATAGAAGCGATAACGAGAACCTGGCACTTTGATGTTACCATGTTTTCAATCTGTGAAACCTGTGTTGCGATGTCGTTGTTAGCATACTGAAGGTCTACTGTGTAACCAGCCTTTTCGAGCTGTGCCTTCATGTTTGCACCGTCCTGGTTCCATCTCTGGAGATCCTTTGTAGGCATTGAAACGCCAACTTTTGTTCCCTTCTTAGCAGCAAAACAAGGGAAAACCAATGCTGCAGCCAATAATACAGCCATAATCTTTTTCATAAGATAATCCTCCTTATTTGATATCTTACAATTTTTTTAGTTAGCATCAGTCCTCCCCGCAGGGAGAACCAATACTACCTTTGTTCTTAGGATGATTACATATTACATCAAATCACCCGACTTGGATTATCAATCTTCTTGAATATTTTGCGAATTTATGGGAATTTTCAAAAAAATCTTACATATCCGGCAGGCTCTGTTCTAGAATTTCTTGCTGTCAAAAAAGTTAAGATTATCCATAGCAAGAATTTCCTTGAAAAAAATCCAATTCTTTCTTATTATAGAAATATTATGGGTGGAAATTTCTTTAAAGACTTACTCGGCTCTTTTTTTGGCGGAAGCGATCCTGAAGCACAGAAGAAAAAAGTCCTCAAAAGCATTGCTAAATCTCTGTCAAAAACCAAGTACAAATTCTATAAACTGGGGCCTAACGAAGTTGACCCTAGCTTCGCAAAGTTCATGTTTGAACTCTACAAGGCCGTTTCTCCTGCACAGGCGATGATTCAGTCCTTTGAAAACCCAAATGCCCTCAAAAGACTTGTCCTTAACCGCTCACTTACAGAAAAGCAGCTTGAAGCCATCGATAACCTTTCGGAAACTGCAATAACCGAACTTGCACGCAAGCAGCCACTCAAGGCAGTCAGTGAAGCAATCAGAGGCCAGATGGAAATATTCACCTCTGCATACGACAGCACAAGAATTGCAAAGACAGATTCCCTCTATACAAAGCTGATGTACTTTGCAAACTTCGTTCAGTATGACTTCTATTTCACACTCAAAAAGTTCGACAACACCATCAAGGAACATGATTTTTCAAAGGTTCCTAAATTTTCAGCAATCAACGGCTCTTATATTATAGAAGACCTTAAGAATTTCATTGATGTTGCTTGGGTTCTCCCTTTTGACGCAGACTGGAGCGATGTTTTCAAGCTCATCAAGTCCGTTAAGGGTGCTGATCCTATCCCAATGGGAACATGGAAAAAAATCCTTGCACGAGTAAAGTACCTCCGCGACAACCGCATCCTTGAAATGCTCATTCAGCTTATCTCTGAAAATCCACTTTACCGCGACGAATATGCACAGAAGGAACTTTACATTGTCGACGACTACATTGCCGACATCAAAAAGGCTGCAGAAAACACACTGGAAGAACTTCAGGCAAAGCAGAAGGCAGGAAAGGTGGACGGACTTCTGGTTCAGATTTTCGGAACAAATGAAGTTGAGCACCTTAAATACTACAACGAAGCAGGAAGCGCACCTTTTGAAAGGAAGGGAATCGGTTCCTTTGCATACGGCGAACCGCTTGGCTACCTGAAGATGTTTATCCTTGACTACATCAAGAAGGACATCAGGGAACTCAACGACATCCTTACAGTCCGCGGCGAATGGGCAAACCAGCAGCTTGCAACTCCAATGAGCGATGCCTTCCACAACCTGGTGGACATTTCCGCAGACATCACCGCCCTCGACAACAGCGTAAACGAAACCGTTGACCTTGGGCTTAAGATGAAGACCCACCTTCCTCGTGCAGACCGCGACAAGGATTCAAAGGGAATCATCCAGTCTACCCTTAACCAGGTGAACGACACAGCAGGAAAACTCATCAAGAAGGCAATTAACCTTCTCATCAGCTACGACAGAAACCTTAAGATGATCCTTGAAGACTGCGTAAAGAAGCATCAGGAACTCATCCTCAACTGGAACGACATAGACCACTTTGCCGAAGGCCAGCTGAAGCAGATGTCCATCGACGCCTACAAGAAGATCTTCTCCTTCGTTTCCCTCATGCAGAACTTCCCTGTTGAACTTACCGAGGAAGAAGAATAAACAGATTCCTAAAAAGAAAAAGCTGCCGGCAAATGCAGGCAGCTTTTTTATTTTTCTGGACATTCAATTCATCTTAGATCACTTGAGCACAGAGTCAACAAGAGCCTTGAGATCAGGATCCTGTTTGATTTCAGAAGTTTCAATTCCAGCCTGAATTGTAAATACACCATTTTTTTCAACGATTACTTTTGTCATAGTTCTAGTTCCACTTTTTTCTGTAATATGTTTTAGGAGACCCTTTCCTTCCTTCTTTTCAGAAGCAATTTCAAGAGCCTTGCCCATGAGACCTGTTTTACTTTTTTGCGATTCAGTTTTTTTAACTTCTGCCATATCAGTTTTCACCATCAAGATTTGAAAAATTGAGGTCGGCAACAGAGAAGCTGTCCTTGCTCTTCTGTCTGATTTCATCTGCATTAGCAGGGATTTCCCTTTCCACAGGGAACTTTTCTTCCTTTGCATATTCAGAGAAAGACTGTTCGATGATTACATCGGGTTCCTTTGACGATGTATCTTCCCCAAAGAAATCGGCTACATCTACGGAAGTGTTTTCTTCTGTTTCATCGACAGGTTCGGCTTCCTCGATTTCTTCGAGTTCCTCTACTTCTTCCACCGCTTCGGCTTCTTCGATTTCTTCAAGTTCCTCTACTTCTTCGACTGCTTCGGCTTCCTGAATTTCTTCAAGTTCCTCTACTTCTTCCACCGCTTCCGGCTCGCTGATTTTTTCAACTGGTGCCGGTGGAGTTACTTCTTCAACAACATTTTCTGCAGGAGCCTCTGCTTTTCTTTCCACAAGGATTCTTCCGGATGTTGCTCCAACGGCAGACATAATGTCCTGCCAGCTTTCTTCAAGCATTGCATCGATTTCCACAGAATGTTTCTTTCCGCGGCGACCAAGGCTTCTCTTGATTTCATCGTTTACATCCATTCTTCTGGACGCAATTTCCTTTGAAAGGCTCTTCCAGTCACTGCTGTCCTTGCGTTCAATGTATTCCTTAAGAAGTCCGTACTGGAATTTTCTGATTCTCCTGCGGATGAGAACCATATCGTCATGCCTGATGTTAAACAGAAGGAATATGATGAGATAAACAGTTATGAAAAGACATATTAAAAGCGAAATCTTTTCTGTCTCTGAAAATTCAAATTCATCCTGACTGCAAATCCAGCCGATTTTTATTCCGTTTTCATTTGTTGTAGAAACAACAAACAGGTTTTCCTTCTTTACATCTGATTCTATGAGATGCTCTATGTTCTCATGCCTCTTTTCCCATCTGCCCTGAATTTCCTGGATGAGCAGGTTTCTTCCGGTCAATGGAATGTTGAATACAAATCCGGATGGGGAAAGAACTGTTCCCCTTGCATTGAGGGAAACAACATCCTTGCCGATTAGGTATCTTGTAAAGTCATCTCCTGCAACATAGAAAACCATGGTTCCGCGGCAGGCTGTGTATACATCATAGAACGGATAGCTGAAAAGCAACCTGTTCCTGGCATTGTCAAAATAAACCTTTGTGTTTTTTTCACCGTCACCGGTTTCTATCAAAGTAAAAGGAATTCTGTCCGTATAGTTTGAATAGGTTATGAGTTCGGCAGATTCCTTGAGCACATCTTCCTGGAAAGTGCTGTAGTGAATGTGGATGCCGTCGTTTTCAATGAGGCGGATTCCATCAAGCCCAGGATTTTTCTGGAAAAGAAGGCCGCAGAGATTATCCCGTTCATCCATGTTTTCCTTTGAAGGCTCCCGTTCAATATATGAAGCAACGCTGCGTTCAGCAAGGAATCTCCTGAACTGCTCGTCCATGGCGGAAAAATAATCTCCATAGCCAGACTTTATTTTTTCGAGGCGGTTGTTTATGTTTCCAATCACTCTTGGCGTATAGTACTGAACTTCAATGATCCTGAAGCCGCCTGCAAAGGTGAACAAAAGGCAGCCTGCAAAGACAACTACTGAAATCAGCATGCTTAGAGCAATTTTAGGCAAAGATGTCACAGCTTTCTCCTATAAATGCACAAACCCGGATGGATTCATACAACAGAAAAAATATCCACTTTCTGTCTCTCAATTTTCGGCATTTTTAACTTTGGATTTCACACTTTTTTGAAAAATTTGTATAATTGTGATTATGGTAGAACTCAAGCAGGAAGAAGAAAAAAAAGTTAGATGCCTTTTGGTCGGTGCACCTGACAAAAAGAACGGGAATCCGGAACCAAAGGAACTTGAAGGACTCATAAAGACACTGGACTACGAAGTGGCAGGTACCATTGTCCTTGTAAGAATTGAACCTACTCCTGCATACGGAATGGGAACTGGAAAAGCTCAGGAAATTGCGGACAAGGCAAAGGAACTTTTTGCTGACTGCATCATCTTCGACTGGGAAATAGACCCTTCAAAACAGCGCAACTGGGAAAAACTTGCAGGAATGCCTGTCTTTGACAGAAACGAAGTAATCATCAGGATTTTTGCACAGCGCGCACAGACAAAGGAAGCAAACCTTCAGGTTGAACTTGCCAAGCTAACCTATTCCCTTCCCCGTTTGAGCCACATGTACGGTGACATGGCCAGACAGAGAGGCGGTGCCGTAGGAAACAAAGGTAGCGGTGAAACCCAGCTGGAACTTGACCGCCGTCAGATTGAAGATAAAATCGTTCAGCTTAAGAAAGAACTTGAACAGGTTGAAATAAACAGAAGCGTTCAGAGAAAGCAGAGGGAAAGAACTGCAACTTCCGGATGTGCCCTGGTCGGCTATACTAACGCCGGAAAATCAAGCCTCCTTAATGCCTTGACCGGTGCTGATGTTTTTGTTGAAAACAAGCTGTTTGCAACCCTTGATCCGACTACAAGAAAGCTTGCCCTTTCAGAAGCAAACACCGTACTCATCACTGATACGGTAGGTTTCATTTCAAAACTGCCACACACCCTCATCGATGCATTCAAGTCTACCCTTGAAGAAGCCGCCTTTGCAGATTTCCTCCTCATTGTAGTTGATGCTGCAGATCCAGACTGCGAAAAACAGTACACACAGGTAATGAGGGTTCTTGCAGAAATCAAGGCAGACAAAATTCCGTCTATCGTAGTGCTCAACAAATACGACAGGGTTCAGGGAAACATTCTCCTTGAATCGCAGCTTAACAACACTTTCCCTGGAGCACTTCATGTAAGTGCAAAAACACATCAGGGTTTTGAGGACATCATTGCCGTTCTTACAGAAAACCTTCTTGGCGTTTTGCGCTCATTCAAGATTCCAATGGCACGCACGGATCTGGTTGAACTTGCCCGCAAAAACGGAACCATCGAAAAGGAAGAATGGCTTGAAGACTGCATTGAACTTGAAGCAAGGATTCCTGGCAAACTGGATGAAGAAGGAAAGGCAACAACAAGAACACTTGCGCTCCTGAAGGATTACATCAAATGAAAATAAAACTGGAACTGATTAACAGAATACTTGTTCTCATCGCCTCAATAATCGGAGCTACAATTGTAATTGCAACGCTGACTGCCTTGGCGGTTACAAAGGGAATTCCCGGGAAAAATTACAGAAAGGCAGATCCTGATCCTCAGAAAGTCACGAACATGAACAAGGGCAAGGAAAATGCCGTTGATGCATTTACAGATTTCCGCCAGATCAGGGTTCAGACTAAGGTTGAATCGGAAGAGGAAGAGCCTACAGTAATCGTAGTATGCCCATGGTTTTCATACCCTTCCGGAGACAAGGCCCTCTTTGAAGAGCTTTCCCAGAAAGAACGGCAGATAAGAAGCATATTCATCAATTACTTTTCGGAACGAACTTCACGGGAAATTCTTGAAAAAGGAGAAGGCCGCATAAAGGAAGATCTCCTTGAAATAATAAACGGCCAGCTGGTCATGGGTAAGATCAGGGCCGTCTATTTTAACGATTACATTTTCATTGACTGATTACTCGTAATAGTAAACCGAATAGGTCTCGATGCTATAGAAATCGTTGAACCTGATGTCCACATGCCATCCGTCGTAAAGGGGCCTGTCAAGGACGAAGGTAACTCTGGAATTGCAGCAGCTTGTATTTACTACTGTCGATGTGTACTTGAAGTTTCCATATCTGTCGAAAACCCTTACCGAAAGGATGTCGTCTGAATCCATGTATCCAGCATAGTTGCATTCAAGGATATGGTCGTTTACAAACTGGAAATTGTAAAGTCCGTCTATACCGTCATCACCAGATTCAACAATAACGCAGGAAGAAAAAAGTCCCGACAAAAGAAGGGCAAAAATTGCACCGAAAACATAATATTTCTTATTCATAAAAATCACCTCTCATTGATTGATTATGGCTTCATTATGCCTTCTGTCTTCGCCTGAAAAAAGTGAAATATTCTGAGAATAAGATTAAAAAACCTTAAGAAAACTTCCTCCGTTGTTTTTTTCCATTATTTTGTCTATTATAGCGGCATGAAAGTTATAGTTGTAGGAAACGGTGGACGCGAACATGCCATTGCCTGGAAACTGGCACAGAGCAGTTCAGTTGAAGAAGTAATCTGTACTCCAGGTAACGGTGGTACAGCTTTCGAAAACAAATGCCGCAATGTTGAAGGCAAGACTCAGGACGATTTCATCAGAATTGCAAAGGAAAACAATTGTGACATTTGTGTTGTTGGTCCGGAGGATCCTCTTTGCGCAGGTCTTGCAGACAAATTCTGGGAAGCAGGCATTCCTACAGTCGGAACTAAAAAGGACCCGGCACAGCTTGAAGGCAGCAAGGACTTTGCAAAGAACTTCATGCACAAGTATGGTGTTGCCTGTGCCGACAACAAGACTTTTACAGACAAGGCAGAAGCCCTTGCTTATGTTAAGGAACACGGAGCACCTATCGTTCTCAAGGCCGACGGTCTTGCTGCAGGAAAAGGTGTTGTAGTTGCCCTCAACATGGATGATGCACTCAAGGCAGTTGAAGAACTTATGGAAGGTCAGCTGGTTGGTGATGCAGGACGCAAGCTCGTTATCGAAGAATATATGCGCGGTGTTGAAATCTCAATCCTCGGTGCAGTTTCTGTAAATCCTGAACTTACAAAGGCAGGAAAATCTTGCATCGTTCCATTCATGAGCGCCCGTGACCACAAGAGACTTCTTGACGGAGCAAAGGGACCAAACACAGGCGGAATGGGCGCCATCTGTCCAGTTGATGATGTTACAGACGAAATCCTTGCCCAGTTCAACAAGAACATTCTTGAACCAACACTCAAGGGCATTCAGGCAGAAGGATGGGACTACAGGGGATTCATTTTCTTTGGCCTCATGATCACAAAGGAAGGTCCAAAGGTCATCGAATACAATGTTCGCCTTGGAGATCCAGAAACACAGTCCGTTCTTCCATTGATGGACTTTGACTTTGCAGAAATGTGTAAGGCTGTTACAGAAGGAACTTTGAACGCATTCAAGACAGCATGGAAACCTGGTTATGTTGTTGCCCCTGTTGCAGTAAGCGGCGGATATCCAAAGGCTTACAAAAAGGGAATGACAATCAAGATCGACACGGCAAAAGTTGAAGAAACAGGCGCAAAGGTATTCTTTGCCGGTGCTATGGAAGACAGAAGGACAGAAGGCGGAATCGTTACAAACGGTGGACGCGTTCTTGCCTGCTCTGCACAGGGAAATACTTTTGACGAAGCCTGGAAGAAGGCATATGCAGCCATTGAACATGTCAGCTTCGACGGCATGTTCTACAGAAAGGACATTGGTCTTCCTGGTGCTGCCGAATCAAACTGATTGCAATAGCTTAATATAATTGAAGGGCTGTCCAAAAAGAATTGTCATGCTGAATTTATTTCAGCATCTACACTATTAGTAGCATATAGATTCTGAAACGAGTTCAGAATGACAAGGTCTTTTACTTATTGGACAGCCCTTTTCTATTTTAAATTTTAGTTAATCAGGTCGAATATCGAGTTTAAGATTTTGATGCAGTTAGTCATACATAATCTATAAATTGTCACACTGATTCGAAAAATCTAACGATTTTTCTATAGGAGAGGAGATTCGAATGATTGAAATATTTCAAAAAAAACATTGAAGGATGATAATATACGAGTCAATTTTGCGTCAGCAAAATCAAATCCGTGTGACAAAAACTCGAAATCAAACCTATTATTTACCAACGCAGAATCTTGAGAAGATGTTGCCCAGGACATCATCTGGAGTTACATCACCTGTAACTTCACCAAGGCTGTCCAATGCATCTTCAAGATCCTGAACCACAGCATCAAGTCCGTATTCTCCGGTTGCTGCAATTTCCAGTGCATGGGTAACGCGCTCAAGAGCTTCCTGTACTGATTTTTTCTGTCTTTCTGAACCAAGGCCCGCATGTTCCTTTTCCGCTACAGAACCGCCAAGAACAATTTCCTTTACGACTGAAACAAGGTCTTCTATGCCCGTTCCATTTTTTGCAGAGATTTTAACCGCATGCTTCCAGGGACCATCTGTTGGAATTACAACATTTTCATTTTCTTCGCATTTATTCATTACAAGAACAGAAGGTACATTTTTCTGCTCCTTCATGTAATCAATGTCTTCTTCCTTGATTCCGTTGTTAGAATCCACAAGATAAAGGATTACATCTGCATCTTCCGAAAGATCCTTTGTAAGTTCAACGCCGCGGGCTTCTATCACATCATCGGTTTTTCTAAGTCCTGCAGTGTCAAAAAGCCTTACGGGGATGCCGCCAAAGTCTGCATAGCTTTCAATCCAGTCTCTGGTGGTTCCTTCTATGTTGCTGACGATTGCCCTTTCTTCCTTAAGCAAGGTATTGAAAAGGCTTGATTTTCCGGCATTGGTTTTTCCGCAGAGAACGACACGGGCTCCATCCTGATAAAGTTTTTCGCTTTTCCAAGAGGCTTCCAGATGCCGAAGTTTTTCCTTTACCAGAACGAGTGGAGTTGCATCAAAGCAGTCCGCAATGTTTTCTTCATCTTCCGGATATTCGATTTCGACTTCGATGTTGCCAAGGACATCAATTACGCTTTTCTTAATTGAATCGATCAGTTCAAAAAGATTTCCCGAAAGACGGCCTGCTGCCCTTCCGCGGGAAACATCGGTCTTGCTGTCGATGATTTCCTTTACGGCTTCTGCCTTTGTAAGGTCTGTCTTGCCGTTGATGTAGGCACGGAAAGTATATTCTCCCCTTTCTGCCTTCCTGAATCCATTGGCAAGGAAAAGATTGTAGATTGAAGTTACAACCGAAACTCCACCGTGGCAGAAAATTTCCACCATGTCTTCTCCGGTAAAGGATTTTGGAGCACGATAAACGGCGGCCATTACTTCATCAATCCTGTTGCTTTCCTTAGGTCTTGAAGGATCAATAACCCAGCCGTAAACAAGAGAATTGCCCTGTGCTTCTGACAGGGCCTTAGGTCGTGAAAATATTTTTGCTGCAAGATCAATGCAGTTCTTGCCGCTTGCCCTGACGATTCCGATTGCGCTTGGAACGAGGGCTGTGGCAATTGCTGCTATTGGTTCTTCTGGTGTATAGCCTGTATTATTCATGGTTCACTGCCGGAAATGGTTCCACCATAAGGAAGTTTCTTGTTGAAGGCACAGGACTTTCATAGTCATCCTGTTCCAAAACTGTATTCCATACCGAAAGAATTTCATCCTTGCTGATTGGCTTGTCACCTGCAATTCCCTCTTCAGATTCACCAGGATTCATTTCCTTGCTGAAGGCTGGAATTCTTGTCTGCTTTGCAGCTTCGTTGTGGTGCCATGGAGACAAGGTTGTATCTTCAGGATCCGGACTGATGTCTTCGTAGTATCCGCCGGAATTGTTCCAGTACATGTAGCCTCTGTCGATTCCATCGCGAACACCGAAAACTTCGCGGCTTACATAGTTCTTGTCGTAGTATTTTCTGTCATAGCGGACACCCATGTAGAATGCCTGAAGCCATGGACGAACAACAATCCTGTTTCTTCCGATAACTGTGTTTCTGTAAGATCCATAGAAGAAGATTCTGTATGGTCGTTCTTCGTATGGAGAGTAATCAAGGAAGCTCTGTTCAAAGTGAGACGGATAGAACATCGGACAGATTACATCTACATACTCGCTCATAAGTTCAACATCCTGACCTGTTCTTGTTCCGGAACGATACCATCCGTTGGCACCGTAGATGTCGATTCCGATTGGAGCGTCTATGTTCTTGCGGGCATAGGAAAGGAATGAAACCAAAGCACTTTCCTTATCCATTCCCTTGTCCTTCCATCTGTAGGAAGCCGACCCCATGTTGAGTCCGTCGGTAGGGAACCTGATGTAGTCAAACTGGATTTCATCGAATCCGCGCTTTATGAGTTCCTTTGCAATTTCAACATTGTATTCCCAAACTTCTTCGCTGTATGGGTCAACCCAGTTTTCATCGTAATAGTTTGCCTTCTGGCCGGTTACAGTTCCGTCTTCTGCTGTAATGTTTTCATAATTGCGAACTCCAACCCAAGGAGCATTTGTCTTGTAATTCCAGACTGCATACTTTCCTTTTGCGTAGCCTGCAAGGTTTCTGTCCTTGAAAACTACAATGCGGCCAATGAGGTATGTCCCGTCTTTTTTGAATTCAGACACAAGCTTATCAACATCAATCTTGTATCCTGTTACCTTTCCTTTTTCCTTAAGGAGTGGGCTTTCAGGTTCAAAGCGGAGGAGGCCGTAGTCGTCCTTCATGTCGATTACAACCGAATTCAATTTGTTGTCGTTTACAATCTTGCGGTATTTTTCAATGCCCTTGTCGTTGCGAAGCTGATATACGGATGAGTAAACAGCCTTTTTCTTGTTTGCAACTTCACCCCAAGGAGTAAGGATTACATCCGGGTTAAGGAGCCAAAGTTCGCTAAGTTCAAGCGGAGTATCAAGTCCACAGACAACTTTCGGAATGTATGCTGAATTTACAATTGAATGGGCGGCATTAAGCCTGCTCTTCCAAGTATCATAGCTTTCAAGATCCGTAATTTTTTTATCAACAAGAGAAAAGAGGCTTACCTTTCCAAGGCCTGAATAAGCAATGCTTGAACCGGTCTGGCAAAGTCCGTCTATTGTGTCCGTCTGCTCTTCACCGTGATAAACCTTTTCGCCCCTCTTGTCCTTCCAGTTGAATCTGTAGATGTTTGGAAGGAAGGTCTGTGAAAGGTATATTTCTGCAAAATAGTTTCCGTTTGCATCCTTGCACATTACAGGAAGAATGTCTGCAATTTCATCAACCTGCGTCATGCTTGGCATTGCTGCAAAACCTGCGCTTACATCAAACCATGCAGGCTTCTTTGCATCTGCCCTGTAATAGCTGAAACCATATATCGGATGAGACATGAAAACTACTAATTCGCTGCCAGAAATCGATCCGTCCCTTTCATAAACAGGCATGTGTGATACGGCAACCGCCTTTACACCTGCAGTATACTTGCTTGCCGAACCGATGTTTTCCCAAGTCTGTGCACCGTCCCTTGTAAGGTAAACGGCATCCTTTGTTGCAGTAACGAGGACATCAGGATTGAACGGGTCCGCACAAATGTCCTTGAGGAGGGCAACCTTCTGTTCAAGGTGTTTCTGAACACCGTCATAGGATTTAACCGTAAGGAAAGGAAGACCGTTGTTCCTTTCAGTAAAAATATTTAAATCAGGAGAAGAAATGATACCTTTGTCTGTAAGCAAAAACCACTTTGCGCTTGTCTTGATGATTCTTTCAACTTTTCCCTCAGTCCACAAAGGTTCTGCAGTTCCGTTTCCAAGAACCTTGTACAGTCCTCTGTCAGTACCAAGAAGGAATGGAGTGCCGTCCTTGTCTTTCTCCTTGAAGGTGACTTTCTTTTCAGGGAGAGTTTCAGGCAACTGATACAACGGTTTAGTCTGTGCAAATACAGTTTCAGTAAATAAAAATAGAGACAATGCCAGGCAAATTTTTACAGAGATAGGTTTCATATTCAAATTTTCGGCACGGAGAAATAAAATTTAAGAGATTTTTTTATTCGAATATTTTGTAGAGGAGGTTGCTTTCCCTGCTGATTACTTTTTCTTCTATAGATTTGTTGGAATACAGTCCGTTTGCTTCGGAAAGATTGATTTTCCTGTAGGACCTTCCTTTGGTAATCCTGTTGATTACATTGACGATGTCTTCGCCTGCATCCCGTTCATTGATGACGGTGAAGTTAAGCACGCCGGAAAGAATCATCTTGCGTAGATTGTCATTGTCTTCAAATGCAAAGATAAGAACATCTTCCCCAGGCATTTTTCCATGCTTGAAGAGAATATCGATTACGCCCTGGTAATCATTTTCCGACTCTACGAAAACTGCATCTATTCCTGGACAGTTAAAATAGGCTTCTTCCATAAGTGTTTTGGCAGTCAGATAGTCTCCGCCGGTTTCCCTTTTGGAAATGATTTTCCAGCCTTCGTTCTTTTCCATTGCTTCACCGATTGCCCGGTTTCTTTCCCTGGCGGAAGTTGAATCTGCAAAATCATTCAATACAAGGATTTCCACATCAACTTTTCCCTTTTCATAAATCTCAAGGCATCTTGTGGCAAGGACTACTTCTTTATAGAAGTCTGGACGAACTTCATAGATGACTCTGTTTTCATGGCCGGGTTCAAGGGCAACGGAATTACCGCAGATGATTACGGGAATATCCATATTGAAACAGTTTTCGATTGCATATTTGAGGCCGTGTTCGCTTACCGGATCAATGATGATGAAATCTACCTTGCGCTGGACAAAGGTATACAAATGATTTATCTGTTCCTTCAGATCGCATTTCGCATCGAAATCAATGAACCTGTATTTTGAAGTATCGGAAAAGGCTTTTCTTATCTCATCGTAGTTGGAAATGTAAGGTTCTGAATATCTGCCTGAATAGGTGAATCCTATTGTAACGATTTCTTTCTCGACCTTTTTCTGAGGGAATAAAAAGCAGGAAGTGATTGCAAGAGGAAGAAGGATAGCAGCAATAAAGAACAATGATTTTTTCACATGAACCTCACTACTGCTATTTTATTGCTAAATTATTGAAATTTCAATTTTAGGCGAGAGTAAGGTCGCCTTCTTTAATCCACTGGATTTTTCTGAGCAAAAGCCCAAGAGCCCAGGAAATTACGCCTGGAAGCACGAAACAGATGAGAAGGAGACCAACCCAGTCTGCAAAAGCCGGGTTGATTGCAACGGCACCATGCTCGATGGCAGCAGCAGAAGGATCAAACCAACCGGAAATTACACCGATCTGTCCTACAAGACCGCAGGTTCCCATGCCGGAAGAAACTGCAGCGCCGTTCATTTCCATCTTGAAAACGCAGGTGGCAATTGGACCTGTAATTGCAGATGCCACTACAGGAGGAATCCAGATACGGGGATTCTTTACGATGTTAGGCATCTGGAGCATTGAAGTTCCAAGTCCCTGAGAAAGAATTCCGCTCCATCTGTTTTCACGGAAGCTAAGGATTGCAAAACCAACCATCTGGGCACAGCACCCTGCAACAGCGGCTCCACCAGCAAGACCTGTAAGCCCAAGGGCGGCACAGATTGCGGCAGAACTTACTGGAAGCGTCAGAAGGATTCCAACGATTACTGAAATGATGATTCCCATGAGGAATGGCCTTAAAGTTGTAGCCCATACAATAAGGTTACCGAATGCAGAGGCACCCTTTCCAATATAACCTGCAAACAGAACTGAAAGAAGTGCACCGGTTACGATTGTCACCAATGGAGTTACGATGATGTCCACCTTTGTCTTCTTGCTTACAAGCATTCCGGCTTCTGCAGCGGCAATTGCAATGAGAAGAACCGCAAGAGGACCACCTGCACCACCGGTAACATTTGCTGCACTACCTACTGCAACAAGGGAAAAAAGCACGAGGGGAGAAACCTGCATGGCAAAGCCGATACCGATTGCCATGGCGGCACCTACAACATGTGGTTCACCTGCAAAAGTTCCTGCCTTTACAAGGAAATCAAAAACAGGATTAACATCAATGCGGAGCAACTGCTGGCCCAATGTCTTTACGATTGTTCCGATAAGAAGGGATGCAAAAAGTCCCTGTGCCATTCCGCCCAAAGCATCAATCAAATAACGCTTTACGAACTTGTTCATAAACAATACCTCATGAGAAATAAATAAAAATGTAAAAGGATTTTGACTTACTTGGTGATGTAGTGATAGGAGCGTGCGTGGGCTCCTTAGGCAGTAGAGTTCTGCCGACAGTCATCTCAAAAGTAATTTCTACTTGAGAAAATAGCAGAAGAAAGTGATTTAATCAACAATCCCGCTGCATACAGCGGGATATGACTTCCTTCAGGATTAGAGCCGAATCAGTTCACCGACATTACGGCCTTTGCAAGCTGGTCAGCGCAGCTGGTTCCCTTGTCGCGGCAAAGGTTTCCAAGAAGTTTTGCAGAGATTTCTTTTGCCGTCATGCCTTCGCAAAGTTTTGAAATCGCCTTAAGGTTTCCGTTGCATCCACCTTCAAAGGAAATGTTGCGGATCTTTTTATCGTCATCGCGCTCAAAGTGAATTACCTGTGCGCAAGTACCTGTTGTTTTGTAATCGAACTTTTCCATAAAATACCTCGTACCTTCATTCTACCGTATATATGTAAAAATATCTTCTCCCGTAAATTGAAAGAATTTATTTTTGGCATTATCATTGCCTTATGTATCACTTCATTGTTAATCCCGTATCAAGATCAGGGAAAGGCCTTAAACTCTGGCAGAATCAGATTGAGCCAGAACTGAAAAATCAGAAAATCGAATACTCCGTTGAATTTTCAAAGGAACGAGGCGATGTAACCAACATTGTTTCAAATATTTCTTCACAGGCAAAAAATGAAGGGAACTGCATCATCGTAATTCTTGGCGGAGACGGTACAGTAAACGATGCTGTTCAGGGAATAAAGGATTTTGGGAACACTACACTTGCATATATTCCGACAGGCTCAAGCAATGATTTTGCCCGTGACCTTAAGCTTCCAAAAAGCGTAAAGAAAAATCTGAAGCGCATCCTCAATGTAAAAGCTCCCGTACTTATGGATGTTGGTCAGGTTGAAACGGAAAGGGGAACAAGAAGATTTGCAGTAAGCAGCGGGCTTGGATTTGACGGCGCAGTCTGTCAGAAATCAGTTCATTCAATACTTAAAAAGAGACTCAATAAAATCGGTCTTGGAAAACTTACATACCTTGGCATCGCACTCAACCAGATCATCAACGCTCCAAAAGCTGATGCGGAAATCACCTTTGCCGGCGGAAAGAAAGTAAACGCAAAGAACCTTTTATTTCTTGCAGCAATGGTCCACAAGTATGAAGGCGGTGGATTCAAGTTCTGTCCAAAGGCTGATGCCTACGACGGTGAACTGGATTTTATCTGTGCGGCAAACAAAACCGTGCCTGGCATTCTTATGGCACTTCCAACAGCTTTCATCGGCATTCATTCCCTGTTCAGGGGAATCGACATTTACAGATTTAAAGCTGCCGAAGTAAAAACTTCAATTCCACTTTGGCTCCACACAGATGGAGAAGTCGGTTACAAGGCACAGTACCTTAATTTTTCTCAGCTTGAAGAAAAACTTAAGTTCATTCTGTAAAAGGTTTTCAAATGAATTATCAGGCTGAACTGGACAAGACAATCAAAAACCTCAAGGACAAACCAAAACTTCTTCTGCATGCCTGCTGTGGGCCGTGCTCAAGTTATGTAATGGAATACCTTGCGTCTATTTTTGACATTACGATTCTGTACTACAACCCAAACATTTATCCTCAGGAAGAATATGAAAGAAGACTTCAGGAACTTAAGGATTTCCTTCCGAGATTTACACCGGCTGTTGCAAACAACATAAAGCTTGTGGAGATGAACTACGATCCGGAAGAATTTTACACCGCCATCAAAGTGCGCGAAGAACCTGCCATGGCCGACGATCCTGAAAAAGGCGAAAGATGCAGAAGATGCTACGAATTCAGATTGAGAAAATCCTACGGCTATGCAGCAGAAAACAAATTCGATTATTTCTGTACTACCCTTTCCATAAGTCCATTCAAAGATTCTGTAAAGATAAATGTTGAAGGCGAAAAAATTGCCTCAGAAAATCCTGAAGGCCCAAAATGGCTTTATTCCGACTTCAAGAAGAAAAGCGGATTTTTAAGAAGTCTTGAAATCAGCGAAGAATACGGACTATACCGACAGCAATATTGCGGCTGCGTCTATTCAACAAGAACTGCCGTGCCTGATTAAGTTTTTTCTATTTTCCATTCAACAAATGAACAGTATAATGTTCTAATGACACTATCAGGAAAAACAATATTCTCTATCGCAATACTCTACGGAGTAATTGTTGCTGCAGGCAATGTCATCGGCGTTGTAATTCCAAACATTTTTACCAGCAACGATTTGACCAATGGTGAAATAGACGGTTGGCTTCAGTTCCTTGAAACCAGTTCAACCTGTAACTGGACTCAGTACTTAACCTTTCT
>JAUNCR010000115.1 GCA_030526505.1 Spirochaetales bacterium | reverse complement strand
AATAGGGATATCTACAATTCTGTATTTTCCGCCGAACGGTACGGCTGGCTTTGAGCGTTCCTTTGTAAGTGGGTAAAGACGAGTACCCTTTCCGCCACCAAGAATAATGGCAAGAACTCTAGGTTCTTCTCTGTTTTTTGCTGACATATTATTAAATCCTCCGTAGTTATCAAAAACTGTGTATGAAATTATTATAAATCAGTTTTATTAAAAAGCAACTAAAATAACGATTTGGCTATGGAAATTGAAGGTTTTGAAAGTCAGACTGGAACCTTCTGTGCCGATTCTGTAAGGAGGAGAAGGAAATTCTCTTCGTGCATAGGTTTAGCATAGTAGAATCCCTGGGCAATGTCGCATCCTATTTTCCTGAGCATTTCGCACTGATCTTTTGTTTCAACGCCTTCAGCAACGGTCTTGATCTTGAGTTTTTTTGCCATTTCAATGACGGAGGATATGATGATGTTTTCCTTCTGGTTTTCCGGAGTAACTGAAAGGAATTCCTTGTCCAGCTTTATTACATCGGCAGGCATGCTTTTCAGCAGGTTGAGGGAAGAGTAGCCGGAACCGAAATCATCAACGGAAATGGAGAATCCTGCGCTCTTGATCTCCTTCATAACCTTTATGAGGCGCTGCTGGTTGTCGAACATGATGCTTTCCGTAAGTTCAACTTCAATCTTGTTTTCGCCTATGTCGTATTGGGCGGCAATGTCCCTCAGTTCGCGGATAAGGTTAGGGTTGTAAAGGTGGTATCGGCTAAGGTTGAAGGAAATGGTCAGCGGAGAAAGTTTCCTTGATTCTTCCGACTTGTTCCAGCTGTCCAGAAACAGGCATACCTTCTGGAATACGAATTTATCAATCTTTTCAATGAACCCGTTGTCCTCAAATAAAGGCACGAATTTACCGGGCTGAAGGAATCCTTTCCTAGGATTGTTCCATCTGATGAGGGCTTCGGCTCCCATGACCTGTTCGTTGGAAAAATTGAACTTTGGCTGGTAGAAAACCTCGAATTCCTTGTTCATGAAGGCATTTTCCATGGTAAGGGTGATTTCCCGGTTCCATTCGTGGGAAGTCCTCATCTCTTCGGTATATTCGATTACGCGATGGGTTGCATGGGCGTTTTTGCAGAGTTTTTGGGCAAGGTTTGCCTTGTCTATCATGGAGTCGATGGAATCTGCCGGATTGTCGATGTAGTAGGCGCTGGTGGTGAAGGTGAAATTGTAGCGCTCCGGAAGGATGTCCCTAAGGCTGTCCTTGACCGTTGTCATGATGAATACCCGTTCCTCGACATTCCAGAAGAAATCTGGGTTTTTAGTAAAGAAAATGAAGTTGTCTGCAAAAAACCTCAGGACATATTCGTTTTTGTCGCATTGCTTTGCAAAATGCTTTCCGACCCTTTTAAGAACTTCGTTTCCAACCCTGGTTCCGTAGGTTTCGTTTATAAGGCCAAGATTGTCTATGTTGAAGGAAAGGATCATGTATTCCTTTGGCCTTGCAGTTGCAAGGATCCTGGAAACATTTTTCTTGAAGTGTTCAAAATTAGGGAGTCCGGTTATTGAGTCGTAGTCAATCTGATGGTTTTTCTTGCGCAGTATGAATAGAAGAAGTGCTATTACAAAAAGAACGAAGGTCAGAACGATTATCTGGAAGGAAATGGAGATAAGGTGGTTTGCAGAAAACAATTCTGGAGTTCCGTTCATTAGCATCCTAAAGGTAAAATATAACAAAATATTCTGCCGTTGAAAAAGTCCCCACCCTTAATAAAAATTATAAGGGCGGTTTTAAAAAAAAGCAACATAAATAATAAATTTATTGTTATGGAGGAAAAATCGCCCGATTTTGCCTGATTTTGATAATTTCCTAAACTGTCGTTTCAAGATTCCGATAAATAGAGAAGAGGTATGGTATATGATTAGAGGATGGTACATCGGAGCAAGCGGAATGAATGCCCAGCAGAACAGACTGGACACGATTTCAAACAACCTTGCGAATGTTGACACTACAGGGTTCAAGAAAGACATTCCTGTAAGCAAGGAATTCAGCGAACTCCTTTTGAGAAGAACTCAGTCAGACGGAATTTACAAAGTTCCAGGCGGTTCTTGTGATGCAGCACCAATCATCGGTTCTATCGGTCTTGGTGTAGAAACAAATGAAATTTACACGGATTTCCAGCAGGGGTCCTTCAAGAATACTGACACAAAGACTGACATGGCTTTGGCAGGAGAAGGATTTTTTGCAGTTCAGACACCTGCTGGCGAACGCTATACACGCAATGGAAATTTCCACCTTGGAAAGGAAATGATCCTCCTTACAAAAGAAGGTTATCCTGTTCTTGGTGAAAACGGTCCAATTCATGTTGAGGACGACAAGTTCTATGTTAATCAGGACGGAATGATTTACAGCAAGGACGACAATGCCCTTGTTGACCGCATTAAGGTCGTTCGTTTTGAAAATGAACGCTACTTGAAAAAGCAGGGTTCTTCACTTTGGGATACAAATGAAATTGCAGGCGCACCTCACATTGCGGAAGGTGATGAACGCCCAAGATTCCTTCAGGGATATACAGAAACAAGCAATGTAAATGTTGTTAACGAAATGGTTCAGATGATTGAAGTGAACCGTGCCTACGAAGCAAACCAGAAAACTGTTCAGACACAGGACAGCATGATGGATACTCTCTGGTCTAAGGTTGCAACAGTTAACCGCTAATTTAATGGTAAGTAATGGGGGATAAATTATGGTAAGAAGTTTGTGGAATGCTGCTACTGGAATGAATGGTCAGCAGATGAATATCGATACAATTTCAAACAACCTTTCCAATGTTAATACAACAGGTTTCAAGCAGCACCGTGCTGAATTTGAAGACCTTATCTATCAGAATGTAAAGCTTGCTGGAACACCTGCAACAGAAGATACTGTTACTCCAGTAGGACATCAGATGGGTAGCGGTGTTAAGGTTGGTGCTACACAGCGCATCATGAGCCAGGGTTCTCTCCAGGCTACTGGTGTTGATACGGACATTGCCATCGTCGGCGACGGATTCTTCCGCGTTCAGCAGTATGACGGTTCATGGGCATATACTCGCGACGGTTCTTTCAAGGTTGATTCAACAGGTCAGCTTGTAAATGCAAACGGTCTTCGCGTGCAGCCAGAAATCATCATGCCTGAAGGTTTCCAGCTTGAAACACTTTCCATTTCAGATACAGGCCGCGTTAATGTAAAGGTTAACGGTCAGCTTGATCCAATCGAAATCGGACAGATTGAACTTTACAGGTTCCCAAACAGCGTTGGTCTTGAAAATACTGGGGACAACCTTTACAAGGTAACAAATGCTTCAGGTGAAGCAATTGCCGCTCGCCCTGGTCAGGACGGAATGGGAATCGTTAAGCACAAGTTCCTTGAAATGAGCAATGTTTCAATCGTAAACGAAATGGTTCAGATGATCGTTGCACAGAGAGCCTACGAATTCAACTCAAAGGCAATCCAGACATCTGACAACATGCTTCAGACAGCAGCAGCACTCAAGCGCTAAGCCTGAACTTACAATCCTCTAAAATTTAAAAGTCATAGTTGTAAAACCTCGGCCGGTGTATCGTTGATGTACCGGCTTTTTTATTTATGCCATGTAAAACTTATCGTTAGGTTACAAAAAAAAGCCACCCGGAGAAGGTGGCCTTTTTTTGTCAGATGATTTTTTTTAGCGCTTTACAAACTGGATGTAATCCAAGTCCATTCCTGTTGATCCGATTTCATAGTCTGAATGGGGAGTGATTGTGATTGTAATTGTTCTTGGTTCTTCAAGGGTGAAGTAAACCGGAACTCTGGTTGTAAGCTCCCATTCTCCTGAAGGAGGATTCTTTGGATACACTCTTGTGCTGATTCCGTCAAGGCTAAGGTAGAATGCGCTGTGGTCTTTGTCTGAAGTCTTTTCCTTTACGAGACATTCGTAAGTTCCTGCCGGGAACTTAACTTTCATTGTGGCTGTAGAAGAATCTTCAATAAGGCGGACGCAGAATTTGCCGCTTGCACTGTTTTCCTGAAGAACTGCGCAGTTGTGAAGGAACATGTTTTCGCATTCGTATTTGATTCCGATTCCACTGTATTCGATTACCGGTACAGTTTCCATTACAGGGGGAAGAACCTGGTGGTCAGTAACGATGAGAAAATCCTTTTTTTTATTTGGTGTCTGGCATGACATGAGTGCAAGGACTGCACCTGCAGCCAGTGTAAGTTTAAATGCATTCTTCAATAATTTCATTTCAATCTCCAGAAAAATATTTTTCTGATTAGATTATCGGCATACTGTTTTTAAAGTTTAGGAACACGAGGCTTTGCCATGTTCTTAAGCATGTTCTGCAAAAGCTCATGTGCCATCTCTTCGTCAACTTCTTTTGACGGCTCGTGGTATTCAACCAGGTTTGAAGGAATCTCGTCCAGAAAACGGCTAGGTTCGCATTCAACGGTGCTTGCCATCCTTCTTCTCTGGCGGCAGGCCGAAATCAAAAGCCTGTTCTGAGCACGGGTTACGGCAACATAGAACAATCTTCTTTCTTCCTCGACTGCAGCATCTCCGCCTTCTTCAACTGCATGGGCGTGCGGCATCAATCCTTCCTCTGCACCTGCAATGAATACTACAGGGAACTCAAGTCCCTTGCTTGCATGGACTGTCATCAGGTTTACCTTGCCCTGGTTTTCTTCTTCGTCCATATCGTCGCGGCTCAAAAGGGTAATGCGGTTAAGGTATGCATAAAGGCTTGTGTCGCTGTAATTCGGATTGTTTTCCCATTGCTCCATGCTTTTTATGAGGCTTTCTATGTTCATGTATTTGAATCGGGCTGCCTTGTCGCTCTTTGGATTTTCAGAAATGAGGTAGTCGAAATAATTGATTTCATCCACCATTTCGCGAACTTTCTTGCTGAGTCCCTTTCCGCCAAGCATGGTCTTGTTTTTTTCTATTAATTCGCTGAAATCCTTAAGGCTGTCAAGGACTGCATCTGATACGGGGCATTCTTCCGGAGGGCAGGAAACAATCGCCTGAATGGAATCCCACAGGGAAGTGGAATTGTTCTTTGCAACATCGTTGATTTGCTGTATGGCAACCCTTCCGATTCCGCGGCGAGGTGTGTTAAGGATTCGAATTAAATTTATGTCGTCATCATGGTTTGCAATTACGCGGAGGTAACTGATGATGTCCTTGATTTCTTTCCTTTCAAAAAAGCTGGTTCCGCCGCTAACGGTGTAGGGGATGTTTGCTTCAAGAAAAGCTTCTTCTATGGCGCGGGTCTGGGTGTTTGCACGGATCAGGACGCCAAAATCCGCATAGTTCCTTTTTTCTTCTGCGCAGATTCCCTGTATGCCTTCCGCGATGAATTCCGCTTCGGCAGCCTCGTTGTCGGGCATGTATATTTCAATCGGTTTGCCTGTTCCGTTGCCGCTCCAAAGTTCCTTGTCCTTGCGGTTTGAATTGTTCTTTATGACGCCGTTTGCCGCTGCAAGAATTGTTCCTGTGGAACGGTAGTTCTGTTCAAGGCGGATTTCCTTTAGTTCCGGAAAGTCCGTCTCAAAGTTGACGATGTTCTGGTAGTCGGCTCCACGCCAGCTGTAGATGCTCTGGTCGTCGTCACCAACGACGGCAACATTCCTTTCTGCCAGGAGGTGCATGAATTCGTACTGCTGGTGGCTTGTGTCCTGGAATTCATCCACCATTATGTACTTGAACCTTTCCTTGTACCTCTGAAGGATTTCAGGGTGCTCTTTGAAAAGCCTGATTGGCAAAACGATGAGGTCGTCAAAGTCTACGGCGTTGTAAAGTTTCAGACCTTCCTGATAGCCTTCGTATAATTGGCGGTACATGTCGTTTTCACCGCCCCAGGTCTTTCTTCCGGTCTTAATGTCGCTGAAAAGCACGCTTATTTTGTATAGGTCAAGGGCGTCCGCCGTAAATTTCAGTTCCTGTCCCGTTTCCTTAATGAGGGCTTTTTTATCCGTTTCGTCATAGATTGAAAAATTCGGCCTGTAGCCAAGGGCTTCAATATCCTGCCTGAGGATGCGCACTCCAAAGGCGTGGAAAGTGCTTACCGTAAGGTTCTGAAGCTTCTTGTTGGTAAGGTCTTTTATTCGTTCCTCCATTTCCCTTGCAGCCTTGTTTGTAAAGGTCAGGGCAAGGATTGCGCTCTGGGGAATGCCTTTTTCAAGCATGTTTGCGATTCTGTATGTGATTACGCGGGTCTTTCCGGATCCTGCTCCTGCAATGATGAGGATTGGTCCTTCCAGAGTTGTAACTGCGCGGTATTGTTCGGGATTCAGTTTGTCTTTGAGTTCTTCTTCCAGTGACATAGG
>JAUNCR010000114.1 GCA_030526505.1 Spirochaetales bacterium | reverse complement strand
GCCAGCATTATTGTGGCCGGCCAGAAGTTCTGGTTAAGGCTTGTCGACTTATAGAAGTTTATTTCTGCTTCCTGGTAGTTGTTTTGCTGGTATTTGATGAACCCAGTAAAGAAATACAGGAACTCAAGGTTTGTTGAGGAAAAGTTGATTTCCGAAAGCAGGTCCTCGGCCTTCCTGTAGTTTTCCCTGTCTATGCATTTAATGACATCCTTGTAGGAGGTGATTTCTGCCTTCGAGGAATTGAACTTGAGTTCGGCTAGAAAATCCTTTTCGCTGGATTTTCTTTCCGTTGTGATTTCACCCGTTTCCCTTGCAGGCATTTCTTTATTGACAGGGGGTTCCGGTATGCTTTTCCTGATGAATTTCTTTTTCTGCAGGTAATAGATGTCTCCGTTTCTCTTTTTTTCAAAATAGTCGTTTTCCGGAATTGCCGCAATTTCATTGGTTGTAAGGAGGAGGATCCCGTCGGTTTTGAGTACCGGCCATACCTGTTTCAGTATTTTCATTATGAGTTCACTGCTGAAATAGATGAAAACATTCCTCAGGATGATCAGGTCAAAATTGTTCATTACAAAGGGAAGTGGGGTTTCCCTGTTAAGGTTGATGCAGGAAATGTGGATCCGCCTTATTTCTTCCGGATTGATTATCACATCGTCGCCAGAATCCGTCGAAATGTTTTTTATAAGCCTGTGGTATTTTTGCCCGTCACTCCTGAATGATTTTTTTGAATAGATTCCCTTCTTGAAGAAATCCAGTGCCTCCGTATTGATGTCCGTTGCCGTTATGTCGGCCTTTATTCCCATATGACTTGCCAGAGCGTGTATTGAAATCGGTTCTTCCCCCGTTGAACAGGCCCCGCACCAGATGTGTACGGTGGAAAAAGTTTTTGAAGGGAAAAAGGTGTTCTGAAGGAATGCATAATGGCTTTCGTCACGGAAAAAATAGGTTTCGTTTACCGTGGTTGCGTTTATGAGGAGTTCCATTTCCGTGTCGTCGTTTTCAAGCCGGGTGCAGTAGGATTCCACCGTCAGGTTAAGTTCCTTCATCCTTCCGTTGGTGAATTCAAGAATTGCAGGCTGAAGGTCCTCCGTTATTTTGATCCCCGTCTTTTTCTGGATTCTGCCTGCGAGCGAGTCCGTAAGTCTATTCACGAGGTGCTCCTACCGTCTGCCTGATCACCTCTCCGATTACATCAAGGTCCTCGACTCTATGTACACCGTTAAGTTCCACGGCCGCTTTAGGCATTCCGTAAATGACGCAGGTTCTTTCTGATTCTGCAATTGTATAACCGCCGGCATCATGGATTTCCTTCATTCCTGCGGCTCCATCCTGTCCCATGCCCGTAAGTAGCACTGCAATGGTTTTGCTGCCCACGATTCTTGCGCAGGAAGAAAACATCTTGTCTACTGCAGGCTTAAGGAAATGCACTTCTTCGCTGTCGTCAAGGGCAACCACATATTCGCAGTGATTCTTGTACTGCAGTTTAAGGTGCTTTCTTGATGGTGCAAGGTAAACATGGCCTGGCCTGAGGGTTTCCCCGTCAATGGCGGTAGTTACATTCTGTCCCGTTTTATTGCTGAGCCACTTTGCAAACTGCGTGTCGAACATTTCGTCAATGTGCTGTGTGATGATTATAGGGAGTGGAAATGAAGGCCCAAGGTCGCTAAGAAGCTTCTGGATTGCAATCGGTCCACCGGTTGATGCCCCCACTGCAAGTATTGAATAGGGACAGCGGCTCTGTTCAGCATGAATCTGTGTCTTTTCCCTTATTATCTCCTTTGTAAGTGACTGGGCGTAGTAAATGTTCCTTAATGTGCCTGGAGTGAGCTTGTGCTTTTTGTATGCGTCTGCAATGACCTCAAGTTTCTTGCAGAAGTTTTCGATTTTCTGCCTGTCCATGGTTGCAAGGTTTGGCTTCTGGACAACATCTATGGCTCCCGCATCAAGGCATTTGTACCCGATTTCCGCAGTGTCCTCCGTGGTGAAGGCTACGATTGCAGTGGGATGTTTTTCCATGATCTGTGCTATGGCATCTATGCCGTTGAGGATTGGCATGTTGATGTCCATGATGACAAGTTCAGGTTTCAGGTCCAGGCACATTTCAACGGCGTGCTTTCCGTTTTCTGCCATGCCGACTATTTCAAAATTATTGTCGTCGCCAATGACCTGTCCAAGCATTGCCCTTACTATGGCCGAATCGTCTGCAATGAGTACTCTTGTCATTTTCCCTTGCTCCATTTTTCGTGCAAAAGTTCAGGGTTTACAATGAGGGAGATCCCGTTTGGGGTGAAGGAAACCGCTATTATTCCGGCCTGTCTGGCTTGTTCCTCCATAAGGCCTCCTGGAATGTGAAAGTCCTTTAGTTTTGCCTGGAATACCGTTGGAATTGCAGAAGTTGAAAGCATTGCCGTTTTTTCACCCCTGATCGTGATTGCTACGGGATGTTTCATGGTGTTTTCCGTGTAGAACAAATCCATGGCGATTTTGTCAAAGTCAATGAATATGTCCGGCATGGAATTGTTTTCCGTGCTGAATTTGTGGGGAATAAGAAAACTGTATTTGCCGTAGGCAAGGCAGATGAACCACTCAGTCGTTTTCAATTTCCGCCTTCACTTTGTTGGAAATGGACTGTACATCTACTACCGGCGCGATAACTTTTCCGATGGAAATGGTCTGCGAAAAGAGTTCGGTGTCGGATTTATCCAGAATCTGCTGCTCTTCAACATCTTCTGATGTGTAGAAGTCGATTATGTCGTCTATCTGAAGGGCAATGTCGGCGGAATTGTTAAGTACAAGGAAAAGCTGTGTGTTTGTCTTCTGCATGTTCTGGATCATCATGAAGTCAACAACAGCATAAGGCTTTCCGTAGAAATTCAATACTCCCTTGATGTAGGAAGGGGTAAATGGCATGGGGAAAACTTCGTTGTTTTTGAGGACTTCGCGCACGCTGCCTGAATCTATGGCGTAGGTTCCGTCCTGCACCTTGAATACAAGCCAGGTTTTGAGTTCGTTGGATTCTGTGGAACCTTCGAGTTTATCCTGAGTTTCCTGACTTTCTTTTATTTCGTCGTAAAGTGATTCGTCCATGACTTCTATTATAGAGCCAAATCCGCTAAATTCAATTTTTTTCTGTTTTTCTCCTGTTATAGAAGAACATTACGGTTGCGGCCCCTATGATTATTGCGTAGCCAAGGAAACTGTATCCATCCGGAATCTGCTGGAACATCATGAAGCCCAGGATTGCGGAGAATATTACATTTGTATATTCGTAGAGGGAAATCTTTGACGACGGCGCGTTGAAATAGGCATTTGTAACGCCAAACTGGCCAACGGCGGCTGATGCTCCGGCTCCAATAAGGATGAAAAGCTGGCTTGCTGTCATGGGAGTGTAATATATGAAGAAGAAAGGCAGGGCGATTATTACGGAAAAAAGGGAGAAGAAGGTTATTATCATTTCGCTTGCCACATCATACTTGCTGTGCATTTTGCGGACGAAGGCATAGGCAAAACCAGCTCCAAGACCTCCAAGGAATCCTGCAAGGGCCGGAAGGAATTCCGAAAAGTTGAAAGTTGGCTTTATCACGAAAAGGGCTCCCGCAAAGGCAGCTACCAGGGCAGAGGCGGAAAATAGGGTGGGTCTGTCCCCAAGGATGAATATGCTCAGGAGGAGGGATGCAAAAGGAGACATTTTGTTAAGCATGGCTGCATCGGAAATGTTCATGTGTCCTATGGCATAGAAGTTGCCGAAGATGCCGAAACTTCCGCAGAAAGACCTTAGGATCAGGTATTTCCAGGCCGGACGGGGAACCTTTAGGATTGAAGGGTCTTTCTGTGCCTTAACTATGAGTGTGGTGAATGCGATGATGAAGGCTATGCTGTTTCTGAAAAGGGCCTTCTGCATGAAGTGGATGTCTCCTGCCGCACGGACAAGGGCTCCCATCATGGCAAAGCCAAAAGAAGATAAAATAATCCAAGCAATACCGCGACCAAGGTTATCCTGTTTCATGGGGCCATTATATCAAATTGAAAAAGAAAATGCATTTAAGTTGTTGTATAAAAATGGCCGGGGACTGTAAAATGTGGATATGGAACAAAAAATCTGGACAGTAGAAAAGAAATGCCGCTTGGATGAGTTTTTGAGGCGGGAGCTTCCCTTGCTTTTCCCGGGAAAGGAAGTGTCCAACAGCAAAATCAGGCGTCTTATTGTTGCGGGCAGCATCTTTGTAAACGGCAGGCAATGCAGGGTGCCGGCCTATGATCTTTTCCCAAAGTCCAAGGTCTGCGCTGAAATTGAAGTAGACAAGTTCTTTTTTGAAAAGCAGCCGGAAGACATCGATTTTGTTCTGTCAGAACAGGATGTTCTATTTGAAGACGAGTCCATCATAGTAGTGAACAAGCCTGCCTTTTTGCCGACTGAAGGAACCATCGTCGAAAGCCGGAAGTCCATGCATTCCTGCGTAATAGACTATTTATGGAAGAAAAATCCTTCATTAAGAAATCCTCCGTATGTGGGCATAATGCACCGCCTTGACCGGGAAACCAGCGGAGTTCTTCTATTTACTAAGACCCGTCAGGTAAACAAGGCAGTGTCGGACATGTTCCAGGATCACACTGCAATAAAAACCTACAGGGCCGTGGCAACAAGACTTCCGAAATATATCGATAGAAAACAATTTGTTATAGAAAACTTCATCGGCAGGATTTCGGCAAAAAGTGCCAAATGCAAGATTGGGGTCTTGCCGGAAAGCAAGGGGGGACAGACCTCTAGGACTGAATTCACCCTGGTTGGAGAAAAGAACAATCTGTTTTATTTTAACTGCCGCCTCTTCACCGGAAGAACCCATCAGATTCGCGTCCATCTTTCCGGGGCAGGATATCCTTTGCTTGGGGATGAGCTTTACGGCGGAAAAAACAATGGCCGCATAATGCTCCATGCCATGAGCCTGGAATTTCCACACCCTGTTACTGGGCAGGCAATGAAGGTGGAGGCCCCTTTGCCAGAAGGCTTTGAATGCCACTGAAACAGAGGGGACAGACCCCAGAGTGAAAGTTTTGTCATGGGGGTCTGTCCCCATTGATGCAAATTGCACCGCAATTCGTGGGGCGAATGTTATGTCTGGTGCTGGCTTCTAAAGGGCAAACGCATTCTCACTAGATTTCAACGAAAGTTATCACGAATTGTCTGCAATTCGTGGGGCGAAAGTTACATCAGGTGCTGGCTTCTAAAGGGCAAACGCTTTCGCCCTTGACACATACAATAGTTTTATATAAAACTATTTATTATGAGTTTCATTCCGCAGGAAAAATTTATGCGCCGTGCCATAGAGATTGCAAAGATGGGCGGCGGCCATGTTCATCCAAATCCTCTTGTTGGTGCTGTCATTGTGCGTGAAGGCCATATCCTTGCGGAAGGCTATCATCATAAATACGGAGACCTTCATGCGGAGAGGGACTGCCTTAAGAATGCAAGGGAAAGCAATGTGGACCTTTCCGGGGCAGAAATGTATGTCACCCTTGAACCTTGCTGCCACACAGGAAAGCAGCCTCCCTGTACACAGGCCGTGATCGAAAGTGGAATCAAGACCGTAATCATCGGAAGCCGTGACCCTAACGAACTTGTAAACGGCAAAGGCGTCCGTCAGCTGGAAGAGGCCGGAATCACCGTAATACAGGATTTCCTTAGGGAAGAATGCGATGCCATCAACGGCATATTCTTCCATTATATAAAGACAAAAACACCTTATGTCATCGCCAAGTATGCAATGACTGCAGACGGCAAGACCTGTCTTTCAACAGGCGAAAGCAAATGGATCACGGGGGATGCTGCCCGCAGAAATGTACATATCACCAGAGGAACAACAAGCGCCATCATGTGCGGAATCAAGACAGTCCTTGCAGATGACCCAATGCTCAATTGCCGTGTTGAAGGTAATCAGTATAAGCAGCCGGTCCGTGTTGTTTTGGACAGAAAACTTGAGCTTCCTTTGGAAAGCAACCTTGTAAAGACTGCAGGCCAGATTCCCGTAATTGTTTTCTGTGGCGAAGGAGCCATGGAAAATGTAAGTGCCGCCGGAAAGAACATCCTTTCGGGTCTTGGTGTGGAAATCATTCCTGTTGCGGAAAAAGACGGTCACCTTGATTTGGAGAAAGTTCTTGCAATCCTTGGAGAGAAAAAAATAGACAGCGTTTTGGTTGAATCAGGCGGCGCCCTCAATGCCTCGCTTTTTTTCAGCGGAAAAAAATGCCTTGTAAATGAAGTCCACTGCTATGTTGCTCCAAAAGTTACGGGCGGAATAAGCGCCAGCATCCATAGTCCTGTCCAGGGGGTGGAATGCAGTTCTCTTGGTAATTGCGTAAAAATGAAAATGATTGAAGTCAAAAACTTCGGTGAGGATATTTTAATAAGATACATGATTTGCAAATAATTCAAAATTATGAATTTCAAATTGTGAATTATTAATTATTAAT
>JAUNCR010000113.1 GCA_030526505.1 Spirochaetales bacterium | reverse complement strand
TGGAGTTTTTTTCTATATTTCCATAAACAAAATCTAATTCATGAATGCCTTCACTCTCTAAATAAGACTTTAACTTTTCAAGAAAATCCCTTCTCTTTTCTTCCTCTTTTTTTCTGCCATAAGCATAATCACGCTGAATCATAGGGATTTCAATTCTATCAACGCCGCTGATTTTGGTATCCAACAAGGTTTTAAAACTAAGTGTTTTATATTCATTTAATTCTGACATATTCTCTCCAATTCTTGCATATAATCATCTGCATCTTCTTTATTCCAGTTCATCTGGTCAATTTTCTGTTTGCTGTAAACTTTCATAAAGACATTTTTTGTGCATGGCATAATGAATATTTCTGATTCTCTTTCTTTTATCCAGCGACATTTTACAGGGAACAACGCATTGTGATATCCTCTGTTAGTTCGTTGATCCAATAAAACAAGATTGGAGATTGAATTTTTAGATTCAATTTCATGCATTTTAGTTTTGAAAATTACTTTTGTGATTTCGTTATATACAGGAGAATTTATTAATGAAATATCTTTGTGTGTCAGTAAATCAAGTAATTCTTCACACAGTTTTCTAATCGTGTAATCATCTGAAATATTATCATCTAATTTATTACTATCAATTTTTTGTTGGATTTTCTCTCTAAATTTAGCAAGGTTTTCTTTTTTTACAAGTTTACCTTTTGAGTTCTTATTTTCTGTAATTTCAATTATTACTCCAGAGAAATATTCCAACGTAGTGATAATCCAAGACTTTCTATCCTTTCCTTCTGAATCCATTTCAGTCTGAGAAGCAACATGTTCAACATCCCATTTTTCATTATAGAAATCCTTGTATGAAAATCTAATAGGGCGTTTTAAGTTTTGTACGAACATGACATTTGAAAGAAGCAATGCTCTAACTAGAAGTCTATAATCGCTTTCATAACTGATGTCCTTAATATCATAAACAGTTGGCTCATCATCATCTGATTTCTTTTCATTTGGATCTGTTAATGCTCTAGTACATACTTCCCGCTTCAGAAGTTCAATAAAATCATCGTGAGTTTCTATTTCTTCCTGCTTTTCCCATTTGTTGATTGTTTCAATATCAACATCCAAATATCTGAGAAAACCAATGAGATTATATATTTTTTCATTCGAATACCAACTACGGAATTTATCATATAAATCACAAACTTTTTTCCATTCATGTTCTATAGTAAACTCTCTGGTTTTATCAAGAAACTTTCTTACTTCAATTTCCTTTTCTTTCTGCTCTAATGAAGATGATTTCAATTTTGGAAGAATCTCAAAGAATTCATCATCAAATTTCTTGAAGTATTCCGAGTATTCATTGAATGTATAATAAGAATTATCTTCAGATGTTTTTTTAGTTAGAATATCAAAAAGGAATTCAATTCTTGTAGCATATTTCCCATCATCTTTTCCATAAATAAAAGCCCAAAAGTCAGGTTCATTCAGACATTTTTCTATTTCATCCCAATTATTTGCAATTCTATCTTTTACAGGAATTGCAAATTGTGCGGAAAGATTTCTTTTTCTGTCTGGAGAATATGATTCATCAAACTGGAAAGGTTGAACATTCAGTTCTAAATCTACTCTGTTAATAAAAAGGGCTTTAAGTAATTCGGCGTTAGTTAATCCGATTTTACCGATATTTAATCGTGTAAATATATCTTCTGCAGTAAGTGCAGAATTATTCTTCAAATCTTCAGAAACGTTATACCAGATAAACCTAATACGAACTTTATTATTATCTAAAAAAGCAGTAAAGAAATCATTGATATATTTATTGTTCTCTTCAAAAAAATGTTTAATAGCCTCATAAGCTTCGTATATATGAAAAAAATCAATATTGGAAGCTTTGTCTTTTTCATCTCTGTTTCGTAGATATTCTTTACTTCCCTCTCTGGTTTGATAATCTATATCGTAAGGTTCATCTACTGAAAAAGGAACTGGAATGCCAACATCCTTATACTTTTGAGCAATATTACTTGCATACTGTAAAATTAAATTAATGGTAGTTAATCTCTGCTGACCATCAATTACTTCCCAAGAATTATCACATCTTTTTGCAACAACAAGTGGCTGCAGACAATAAAATCCCTCTGATGTTTTTGTAAAGAATTCTTTTAAATCTTTAAGAAGATATGTAATCTCATCTTTTGTCCAACGATATCCTCTTTGATAATCTGGAATAAAAAAACTATTACCGCACAGTTCTGGAATGGAAACAGTGTCTAACTTTTTCTTTTCTGATAAATCCACTTTTGTTCCTCTATATTTAGTATTGCATATAAAATGCAGTAACACAATTGTGTATATAAACTATGTGGGGGTAACCTATCCATTAAAATGTGCAATCGATGCAAAGCGAGTAAATGCCGCCAGGATGCTTGTTGAACATGGGACCAACATTGATTCCATAAAGACAAAGAAAATTCAGGAATACATTGATAAGGGTGTTAAGGAAGAAGACATTCCCTATGAAGACAAAATCTATTCCTTCAGGCCTGTTCAGTATGCCATTGAAGAAAACTCCTTTGAATGTGCAAAATATTTCCTGGATGAAGGAGCCAATTTTACGGTTTCCTTTGGTGGGGCCTATTCCTGCTTTATGGAATTGATGCGGAAAAAATACATTGAGGATAACGAAATCATTATTGAAATCTTTGACAAGCTTCTTGAATGTTTTTCAGACGAAGAGAAAATCAAATTGCTGAACAGGAAGGATGACAACGGAAAAACAGCATTGCATCATTTTACAGATGAGTGTCGCCGTTCAAAAAATACAAGGCTTCTTTCAAAATTGCTTGAATATAAAATCAATATGAATGAAACCGACATCAAGGGGAAAAACCCGCTCCATTATGCAGTTGAATCCTATTTTAGTTACCCTGAATATCTGGAAACAATTTATCCAATCATTCAGCTATTAATTCATAAGGGTTCAAATATAAACATCAGGGATGGCAAAGGAACACTTCCGGTTGATATCTTCAGGGAATGTTACAAAGAAACTGATAATGAAACTTACAGGAAGATAGAAAAACTTCTTCTCCCGGCAAGGGTTTCAAAAATGCCTGAGGAGACATACTCGTCAAAGGCAGTTGCATATAATGAACATGTCTATCTGGAAGATCCATTGGATAATTGGTAGGGTAGTGCTTTAATTGAGCGAGAATATGGAATAATTCAAAACGGGCAGCTTGAAAGAAAATTAAAAAGCCCCAGTTGTTCAACTAGGGCTTAAAATTTAGCGAGGGGTGGACTCGGCTTCCATTCACCGACCTCCTGTCGGTTCATTCCAGCCCGGTCTCAGTCACTGACGCAGCCCTCCATGGCTGCTTTTCCTCCCGTTGGTCGGCGTTCCTTCGACTTCGAGTCCACAGTTGCTTTTCAAATGTGTTTTAAAAAAATAAAAGCTTTAGCAGTTAAACTAAAGCTTTTAGTTTAGCGAGGGGGTGGACTCGGGGTTCCAACCTGCGCCATCCATGGCTCCGGTTTCCACCCCCGGCTTCATTCGCTGGCGGCGACATCGTGTCGCCTTTTCGCTTTCGGCGCGCTCATTCCGCTTCGAGTCCACAGTTGCTTTTCGATATGTCTTTAAAAACAAAAAGCTCCGGTTGTTTTACCAGAGCTTTATTTATAGCGAGGGGTGGACTCGAACCACCGGCCTTCAGGTTATGAGCCTGACGAGCTGCCAACTGCTCTACCTCGCGTCGTAATGTTCGAATAATATATCGTTTTTGGAAAAGTGTGTCAAGGAAAAGAATGACATTTTATAGAAAAAAATGTTGAATTTTGCAATTTTTTCTATTATTGTTGAAACATGAACTTTATTGATTTTAACGATGTTTCTTTTACATATCCGGCTGACGAAGGGGAGGTTTTGCCTCCTGTTTATGATCATTTTACCGGCAGCATTCCCGGTGGGTTTACAAGCCTCATTGGGCCTAACGGGTGCGGCAAGTCTACTTTCATGCTTTTGGCCAGCGGTCGCATTCAGCCTGCAACTGGAAAGGTTTATCTTCTTGGACAGGAAATAAACAGGCTTTCGGAAGAAAAGAAAAATCTCCTTGCTTCTGTAATTTATCAGAACATGGAATTTGAATCTGAAGATAAGGTTGAACAGCTTCTTTCCTTTGTTTATCAGAATGGTGCCCTCAAGGCAAATGCAAAGGGAATCAAGGGCAATGACCTTTTCACTGAAGTGGTCGATACCTTCGAGCTTTCTTCCGTAATGAACCACGGCCTTACACAGATTTCAAAGGGAGAAAACCAGCGCGTGCTTCTTGCCTTCAGCTTGCTTTACGGAAGCGCAAGTGTGTTCATGGATGAACCTCTCTTTGCTATGGAAGACAAGCAGAAAAGAACTGCCCTTGAATATCTCCGTGCCTATTCAATGGAAACAAAGACACCGATGTTCATTTCCATGCACGAACTTGACCTTACAAGAATGTATGCGGAAAAAGTTCTTCTGATTCATCCTGACAGAACAATGTCTTACGGAACTGTTGAAGAAGTGATGACAAACGATGAACTTGAAAAGGCCTATGGCATTCCTGCTGCAATGCTCAAGCACAATGAAACCCTTACCCGTGAAGAGCTTGCTGAACAGGTAAAGCTTTTCGGTAACAAATAGGAACGATGAATTTAAAATGATGAAGACTGCCGTTGTTTATCGGCAGCCTTTTTTATTTTGCTAGTCAGCAAGTTTGTATGTTGTCAATGTAACTTCGTTGGTTTCAGTGTTGAGGATTCCTGAGATCTTAACTTTCTTTTTGTTGTATCCGGAAAGCTTTGTCATGGAATCAGCAGAACCGCTCATGGTCTTTAGCTTGTAAGTTTTTCCATCGTCAGCCTTTATTGTTGCGGTTGCTTTTTCTCCGCTTCCCTTTACCTTCAAAGTTCCGGTACAGCTGATAGGTTCTCTTTTGCTGATTGCTTCCTTTGTCTTTTCGGCTCCGTCCTTAACTTTTTCACCGACCTTCTGACCGATTTCATTTGCCTTGGTTTTTGCCTTATCCTTGTTTTCTTCAGTGATTTTTCCCTTTGCCTTTTCCAACAGGTTTTTGGCTTCGTTTCCAACTGTTGTGATGGCGTCGTTCAAGGCCTGTACGGCGTCGTCTGTATTCGATTCTTCTGCTGATGCAAAGAATGCCACTGATGTTGCGATAAGCAATGCTGCAATGATTTTTTTCATATCTTTAAATCTCCGTTTTCAAGAACTGTTAATTCAGTTCCGTCCGTGTATTTTATAATAATTGTAGGTTCCCGCACAACACCGTCAAAATGAATGAGGGCAGGAGCATCACCATCATAGTTTTCTCCAACTGCAAAATGGCATGTGCGGAATGCCTTTTCATCCTCAAGCATGTTGCCCGTAATGTTTGCCGCAGGATTAAGTCCTATGCCAAGTTCTCCAATGTTGCGGGAATTTTTTGCGTATATCGGCCCCTGCCCCTTTGGAAGCTTTCCGCTGTCTTCCATTTTTATTGAATCTTTTTCTGCCTGAGTGATGTCCTTCAAAAGTCTCTTTGCTTCATCACCGCCTGTAATGTCCGTGATGAATCCCTTTTCAACCTTGCATGTAATTGGAGTTTCAAGGATGGCATCGCCGTCACTGAAGGTCATGCTGCCGTCGTAAACGATTACGCCTTCGCTTGTTCCGACAACAGGGCTGATGAAAGTTTCACCTGCTGGAATGTTTCCGCCTGTTCCCGGTTTTGAAAAGTCACCGTCATCAACCATGCCGGCTCTTCCTTTGAGTCCGATTAAAATGTCTGTTCCGCCTGGAGCAGTAACATGTACGCTTTCTGCATTTTCAAATTTCTTGCAGAGCTTTGCACAGTTTTCACCAAGTTTCTTGTAGTCGATGTTTACGGTTCTGTTGAACATGTCTTCTGTAAGACCCGGGGTCCATACAGCACGGATTGTTTTCTTTCCGTTTAAAAGCCAGTCAAATGTGTTGTCGTATTTTGTTCCGTCTTCCATTACATATGGAGTCTGGATTGACTTTTCGTCTTTTCCAAGTTTGATTTCGGAAATTGAAAAAATTACATCTGGTTCACTTTTGATTGCACCAACAATTGATTCTTCGCAAAAATCCCCAGAAGTTTTCTTTGGCTGGTATGCAAGAACAGGTTTTGCCCCTGCCGCAATCGAGGCCTTGTAAAGTTCCTGAGAAATATAGCTTGTTTCAGGGTTTGCAATTATAAGGACTTTTTCATCCTTCTTAATTTTACATACATCTTCCACCACAGTCTGTGCCGGAGTTTTATCTTTCTTTTCAAAAATGCTCATACCTTAAATATAGTGCAAAAGAGATTTTTTTTCTGTATGCCGAATGTTTTTTTTTCGGGGCCATTTTTTGCTGTCGCAAAAAACCGGGCTGCTCCAGTGCAGGATAGCTAATCCAGAGTGCAGCATTGCTACGCCGATGCGCAGGATAGCTAGGCCAGAGTACAGCATTGC
>JAUNCR010000112.1 GCA_030526505.1 Spirochaetales bacterium | reverse complement strand
ATGATGATGTCGCCGTCAACATTTACTTCCTTTCTTTCTTCTGAATCTTCATTCTTGTCCTTGTCCTTCTTTTCAAAAATGTTTCCGTGAAGGGCATCAAGAAGGGAAATCTTCTGGTCGCTTTCAAGAATGCGCTGGAATTCTGCAAGGAGGGCGGCAAGTTTGTCCTTGTTTACTTCTACCCATTTTCCTTTCAAAAGGGCAAGGCCTTCAGACATTTCAAGGAGGCTTTCAACTTCTTCTACAGTGATGACTTCTCCGTCCAAAACGAATTCCGGCTTTACTGAAAGGACTGTCTGGAATCCTATGAACTTCTGGGATTTTTCACCAAGCTTTATGTTCAGCCTGATGCTGGCGGACTTTTTCTTCCACCAGATCGGAATGCGGCAAAGAATTCCTGTGGCTTCGATTTCCGGAATCGCCTTTAGAAAACTGTAGGTTTCCTGTGGAGTCAGTTTAAGTGTGTGGAAGATTTCTCCGCTTTCAACAATTTCATCGATGAACTTTGAAACATCCGCAGCCTTGTTCAGGCAGGCAAGAAGGGCAAGCAATTTGTCCTGGTTGTCCTTGTATTCTGACAGTGCAAATTTCAAAGGCTTGTGGGTAACGGTTTTGTCCGGGTTCTGAACTGCATAGGTTGCAATGAAGGCAAATGGAAAATCAATCTGTTCCTGTTCGGTCTTTGCCTTGTTTTCTACAAGGTGAAAGAAAATGCGCTCCGGTGTATGAAGGCTCTGGGTTTTTTCTGAAAAGTATTTTTCTACCGTTCCGTCGTATTCGGCAATTTCACTTTTGAAAACCTTCAGAAGTTTGCGGACAATGTTTTCTATCCATTCTGAATCAACGAATTCACTGCCGACTGAAAATGGTACGCATTCTGCAAGGTAAAGGTAATTTTCCGGGCTCAAGTCCATTTCCAGATTTTCACGCTGGAATTCAATTTCGCTTGAAGAACTTAATGCCTTTAGGAAAACATCCGAAATTTGCCAGAGAAAAATATAGGAGCAGTCGGAGTCTAAAGGCCGTTCCGTCCATCCCAAATCATAGAGGGCCTTGAATTTGTCCGAGTCAAATTTATTCTTGATTTCTACATCTGAATCAGGATCAAAGGCGTTCAGTTCGATATAGAAATCGTTTTGAGTGAAAATGGCCTGCATGGATTATTATGCTGCTGTTTCTGTCAAACCTTTTCCGCTTAAATCGGAATGCCTGAATTCATGGATTACACAGGCAATGGCAGTAACGAAAGCAAGCACATCTGCTGTTGGTCCAACCCAGAAAAGTCCGTCGATTCCGTAAATCATTGGAAGGACGAAAAGGATTGGAATGAAGAAGATGACCTGTCTAGTTAATGACAGAAGGGCACCCTTAACCGATTTGCCGATGGATGCAAAAAGGTTTGAAGAAAGCATCTGTACTGCACCAAGCGGAAGGGCACAAAGGAAACATTTCATGAATTTAACGGAGAATTCCATGTAAAGCTCATCGCCTTTTCCAAAAATTGAAAGGATATATTCGGGGAAAAGCTGGAAGCAGATAACTGCAAGGATTGTGATTATAAGCTCGCACTCGATTGCAAGGAAATAGGTTTTCTTTACGCGGTCGTATTTTCTTGCTCCGAAATTGAAGCCGATGATTGGCTGCATGCCCTGGCTGATTCCAATGAGGACTGCAATTACAATGGCGTTTACCTTCATTACGATTCCACTGGCTGCCAAAGGAATTTCAGCACCGTAGATTGAAGAGGCACCGTAGTGAACCATTGTGCGGTTCATGCAGACCATTACAAGACACATGGCGCACTGAGTGAGTCCCTGAGACATTCCGTATTTTATGGTAACAAGAGTCTGCTTTAAGTTCAGCCTGAAATATTCCTTTTTAAGTGTTACGCGCTTGAATTTCTTAAGGTAGGCAATGGCAATTGAAAAAGAAATCAGCTGTGCGATTACTGTTGCCCATGCGGCACCTGCAACACCAAGATGGAATACAAAGATGAAAATAGGGTCAAGGATTGTGTTGATGACACCGCCAGTTACCATGCAGGCCATTGAATATTTAGGTGAACCGTCTGCCATGGCAATGTGGCTCACTACATTCATGATCACGATGAATGGAAGGCCAATGTTTGTAATGCTTGTGTACTGGAAGGCATACTTGAAGATTTCATCAGTTGCACCAAAGGCAAAAAGCATCTGCTTGAGGAAAAGGAAAACAAATGCTGCGTAGATGATTCCGAAGGCAACGGCGGCTGTAACTGCAATTCCCACAACCTTTGCGGCATCTTCAGTTCTTTTTTCTCCAAGGTAGATTGAATATCTTGTGGCACCGCCCACACCCAGGGAAAGGAATACTGCAACTGCAATTACTGTTACGGGGAAGGCAACATTTGTGGCTGCATTTCCAAGGTATCCGACGCCCCAGCCGATGAAGATCTGGTCAACGATGTTGTATATTGAATTGACTACCATGGCGATGATGCCCGGCACTGCAAATTTTCTTAAAAGAGTGGAAATTTTCTCATATCCCAATGGATTTTCTACATTTTCTTCTGACATAGGGCAAAATATAGCAGAATTTTCTAATAAAATCATCAGTTTTACCGAAATTTTATGTAAGGTGGTATATTTATGGGCGTAAAAGGTATTTCAGGAATGGCTGTTACGGGAACTCTTGGTGATGCAACTGCAGCAAGGGATTCTTCAAACCTTCAGAAAGAAGCCGTTAAATTTTCAGAACTTGTAAAGGAAATGCAGCGCAATACTGCAATGGGCCTTGCTGAAAAGAAGGGAAATACTGTTTCAGGTGTTTCTTCCAGCCAGATTGCAAAGAATCACAGGTTGAACGGGGATTATACACAGGGATTCTACGGTGCATTTACAAGCGAAGCAGACAAAAATGCCGCTCCAAAGGGATTTGCAGCCAATACAAAGAGTTCAAACGGAAAAACTCCTACAATCGACAAGACTTCCGACCTTTATGCACAGTCAATGGAAATGGAAAACTATATGGTAAAGATGATGCTTTCAAGCATGAGAAACACCATACAACATACAAGTCTTTCCGGCGAAAACAACGAATATGCCCGCAAGATGTACGACGACATGATGTACGACAATATGGCAGAAGCCATGACAAAGAATTCGTCGTTCGGTCTTGCCGACCAGATCTACATCGAACTTTCAGGACAGAGAAAGTAATTTTCTACTATACACTAACGAAACCTGGTGCAGTAATGTGCCAGGTTTTTTTGTCATTGTGAACACCTTCGTCATTGTGAGGCCGCAGACAGTGGCAATCCATATTTCTAACCCAATTTTATCTTGGCAACCGGTTGCCATACTAGGAATTCTGCTATATAATTTAATCATTATTTCCATTTTGGAGGAATTTTTATGAAGACTGTTGCTGGTATTGACCTTGGTACACAGAGTATGAAAGTAGTTATCTATGACTACGAAAAGAAAGAAATCATCGAAAAGGCATCTTGTCCAATGGACTTGATTTCAGAAGCAGACGGAACTCGCGAACAGACAACTGAATGGTTCGACAAGGGCCTTGAAGTTTGTTTCGGAAAGTTTTCTGCAGATAATAAGAAAACAATCGAAGCTATCGGTGTTTCTGGACAGCAGCACGGTTTTGTTCCTCTTGATAAGGATGGAAAGCCACTTTACAACATCAAGCTCTGGTGCGATACATCAACAGCAGAAGAATGCAAGATCATCACGGAAGCTGCAGGTGGAGATGCCGCGGTAGTTGATGCACTTGGAAACCTTATGCTTACAGGTTTTACAGCACCAAAAATCCTCTGGCTCAAGAGAAACAAGCCTGATGCATTTGCAAAATTGACATACATCATGCTTCCACACGATTACCTTAACTGGAAGCTTACTGGCGAATATGTAATGGAATACGGTGATTCTTCAGGAACAGCATTGTTCGATTCAAAGAACCGCTGCTGGTCAAAGAAGATCTGCGACATCATCGATCCTTCGTTGATGGGAAAACTTCCAAAGCTCATCGAAGCACACGAAGCTGCAGGTAAGGTTTCTGCCGAAGCTGCAAAGGCATACGGAATTCCAGAAGGTATCCCTGTTTCTGCAGGTGGTGGAGACAACATGATGGGTGCTGTTGGTACAGGTACTGTTGCCGACGGATTCCTTACAATGTCTATGGGTACATCAGGTACACTTTACGGATATTCAGACAAGCCAATCGCTGATCCAGCAAACGGACTTTCAGGCTTCTGTTCATCTACAGGCGGATGGCTCCCGCTTCTTTGTACAATGAACTGTACAGTTTCAACAGAATTCATCCGCGGTCTCTTCAATCTTGAAGTTAAGGACCTTGACGGCGTTGCAGCAAAGGCTCCTTGCGGATCTGAAGGCGTTCTCGTAATCCCATTCTTCAACGGTGAAAGAACTCCAAACCTTCCAAACGGCCGTGCTTCAATTACAGGCATGACAACAGCAAATACAAGCCGCGAAAACATTTGCCGTGCAGCAATGGAATCTTCTGTATTCGCAATGCGCGGTGGTCTTGATGCATTCCGCAAGCTTGGTTTCCAGCCTAAGGAAATCCGCCTTATTGGTGGCGGTTCAAAGTCTGCACTCTGGCGTCAGATTGCAGCAGATGTAATGAACCTTCCAATCCGTGTTCCTGCTCTTGATGAAGCAGCTGCCCTTGGTGGAGCAGTTCAGGCATTGTGGTGCCTCCAGAGCATGAACGGAAAGTCTGATATTGCAGCACTTTGTGCAGAACACATTACACTTGATACTTCAAAGTCTGCAGATCCAATTCCAGAAAATGTTGCAGCTTACGACAAGGCTTATGCAGAATACCAGAAGATGGTAGATACTGTTGCTCCATTGTACAAATAAGCTGCATGTTTTAATTTCATAGTTTTTCATAGTTGATTGAGGCTGTTCAAAATTGGGCAGCCTCTTTTTTTTACCGGTTCTGTAAGATTTCCTTTTTCTTTTTTTAATATTTTTGCATTATTTTCATTGAAAACTTTTGATTTTGTGGACGACAAAAAATAATTGTTCTAATTTTTGTTTCATGAAAAAAAGATTTGATTTAATAATTTCACTTCTGGTTTTTTATGTGTTTTCCATCCAGGCTGTTTTTCCGCAGCAGGCTTTCAGGGGATTTGATTCTTTTATGGAAAAAGGAAAGGTTCGCCTTGAGCATTATCTGGACCAGGCAGACAGTTTCAAAGAGGAAGCCCGATGGAAGGAAATGGCGGGGGAAGGACTTTCTGTTGCCATGAGTGAATGGGAAAGATTCCATTGGGAAGATGGAGAAAATCTTTCCAGGGAAGAAGCCCTTGAATTTTTCAATTCCTGCATAGAAGAGAGGTTTGAAAAATATGTCAGCTCAAAACTTGATGAGGAAAAACAATGTGAAGGCTATGCCCAGATAAAAAAAGAACTTGAAGAGTTGTCTTTCAGCATAAAAGAAAATAACAGGGGAAAAGAATTGAATCCGCAGGAGGCGGAAAAACAATGGAGGGAAGAGGCTGGAAAAATCCTTGATGAATACATTTCAAATTGGAATCCTGAAACGGACTCTCCATGGCTTTCCAATGCAAAAAATCTTCTTGAAACCATAGGGAATGCACTCTTGCTTGATGAACTTTATGACAGGGATTCCCTAAAAGTGATTTCCGATTCTGAATCTGCATCGTCCATTGCAAAGGGGCTTGCAGAAAATGTAATGAAAGACTATGTCTCAACCTTTGATTCTCTTTTCAATGAAATGTCCCTTGTAGTTACCGTTGACCATAAAGAAACTGAAAAATTTTCTGATGAAGAATGGCTTGGAAGATTTGAAACCGAAATGGACAAGGCCTTGCTTTCCTGGGAAGAAGCGGAAAATGATTTTCTTGAAAAAAAGATTTTATGGGAAACTTCTGCCAGGGAAAAATATTCTGAAGAACATGAAAACTGGCTTAAAGCCTATGAGGAGTTTTCTGAGAAAAAGGAAAACTGGTTCTCTGAACTTTCTGACCGCATGGAAAAAGCAAGAAGTGAAATTTCCATCTGTGCAAATGATTACCTGAATGAGATTTCCGATGCATTGCTTGGTTACAGGAACAGCCTTATTGAACAGAACGAAAGGCTAAATGAAAATTACAATCTGAACAAGGAAACCTATTGTCAGGTTAGAAGTCTGCTTAAAAACTATAAGGAAACTGCTGAATCCTGGGTTTCAATTTGGAACAAAAAATATTTAAGCCTTTATGACTATGCAAAATCAACTGAGCCTGAGATGGATTGCGGTGAATTGATTTCATTCCTGGAAAAGGAAAGGGTTGATCTGAATGAAATGGACGGTTCCCTTGCCTTGAAACTACTGGACCAGATGAATCTGCTGTGCTCAGCGGGGGAAAATTACCTTATTGAAAATCAGGTTAAAAGCGGTGCGGTCTTTAAGAACCTAGGGGAACTTGAAGCCAGCAGGGATGACTTTACCGCTTATATTAACGGGATTAT
>JAUNCR010000010.1:24205-39643 GCA_030526505.1 Spirochaetales bacterium | reverse complement strand
AGCATCGGCATTTGCAAAGCCTGCAAATGGTAACAAGACAGCACAGAACAAGACTGTGACAACAACAACAGTTACAACAACTACAAAGACTGTAAAGGAAGAAACAAAGAAAGTGGCTTCAAATCAGCAGGCAAAGCCAAACTACAAGAAGGAAGTAAGCAACAAGAGACCTAACGAAAACAGGAGAAGGCATGTTGCAAAGAAGGAACCACCAAAGCCAGCTGTAAAACCTGTACCAGTATGTCATACAACTGTGGTAAAGACTGTAGAAGTTGCAAAACCGGCAAAGCCTGTAACAGTTGTAAAGACTGTAGAAGCAAGACCTGCAACAATTGAACTTGACGGCAAATCACTTGCTGCAGGTGCAATCATCGGCGGCATCCTTGCCCTTACGGCAGTAGCAGCAGCAAACTAAACTGCTTATGAAAATATAATCGGAGGGGTGGCCTTCAGGGTCCGTGTAAAAACGGATTCTGGAGGCTGTTCTATTTTTAAATCGAATTGAAGAAATTTATTTACAGGGTGCCGATACAATTTGCCTGTAAATTTTCGTCCCACATATCCTGGTTTGCAAACTGAAGGCAGTATTCTCCATTGCCGTTATCAATCCTTGCATAGACTTTGCAGCCCTTGTACTGGGAGAAAACGGCAGGCAAAGAAAAACCTGCGGAAAGTTCACTCTGTCCGTGCCACGATGAACAGTTATTAAATGCCTTCAGGACGGTCCCGTTTTTTACCAGCAGCAGTGAAACCATTTTTGTTTTGTTAAGATTTCCAAAACCAAGGTTTTTCATGGAAAGTGTGAATGTTCCTGTATTGGTTCCTGACATGCTGAGTTTGGAAACAGTAACAAGAAAGCGATATCCAAGGTGATTTTTGATGTAGGTAAAATCAGTTTTGCCTTTGTATGTAGGGTCTGTCCCCTCATAAGGATTTGAATGCCAGTAATCTACAATCTTGTCGTTCCAGCCGATGTTAAGGTAGGAAAGCCCCAGGCTGAACATTTCGTCAACCGTGTTGAAATCACTGGTGTTGGTAAGCTTGTAATGCTCGTTGCCTGTGGGATTGATGACTTCGCCACCGTAAGGAGTTCTGCAGGAAATGTTTTTTGAAAGCCAGGCAACCTGAGTAGCCCTTGGTGCATCGTCGGACCTGTAGGTTCCTTCATCAGAAGCGGAACCAAGATAGCCGTCGTTGAAAAGTCCTATGCGGTTTGCTTTGGAAGAAGCGTTTATCTGGTAATTGTTTATGTCCTTGAATTTAACTCTCTTGGATGTAATGTCAGCCAGGTCTTTCTTAAGCAAGTATTTGTACACATAGGCATAGATTCTGTCAGGGGTTCTTACGAGGATTGGAATGGATGTTCCCTTTGTCCCTTCAAGGAAAGCTTCCATTAGATCTGGAATTACGCTTTTGTCTCCTTCGGCAATGTCGGTTGAATGCATTTCACCCCAAGGACCCACAAGTCCAACTTCAATGGCAGTAAGAGTGTCCTCGTAGTTTTTTAAAACAGAACACACGCTGTTAATGTGCCTGATCATGTATTCAGGCGAAGCTTCGAAATCACTGGTTGAAGGGTAGCTTGGAGAACCTTCCTTGAATTCAAACCTTGGGCAATAGGCAAAGCGAACGATTACATTGAAGCCAAGGGATTTGAAAGTATCCAGAATGAATGCAAGGTCAGTGAGTGCAGCAGCCGGAAATTCTTTGTCACCGGTTTTGTTTATTTTTCCTGACAACTGGGAAATGTCAAAGCGAAGGTGATAGATTTGTGAATACTCTGAATTGCGGGCAAGAGTTACCCAGTTGTCGTTTTTGTGTTCCAGGTAAAAATCGTAGGATTTTATTGGATAGTTTTCATCGTTGTGCATTGAAGTTGTGTAGGTTGAAAGATTGCTGATTTTCTTCCAGTCAGGAGTGCCATCTGCGGCAGCAGGAAATACTATTCCATTATCAGTAACGGAAAAAACAATTGATTTGTAAAATCCCTGGTCCGGGTTGTAGAATTCTTCAGTGTTTTCCCTTGTGTTAATGTTCATCCTGATTGTCTGTCCGGAAGTAACGCCGTCAGACTCAGGAGTCTTGCATGAAGCAAGGATTAGGGAAATTAAAACTAAAAAGATCTTGCCTGTAGTTTTCATAAAAACTCCTTTTTTAAATGTCTGTAAAAGTATGAAGAATTAATTGAAATTAAACAATTATGAATTTTGGAGTTAATGTATGAATTGGAGATTGGAATAAAAAAAATGCAGCCTCCATTGGGAAACTGCATTTATGATTCTTTAAAAGATTACAAAAATTACTTTATTACGATGTTCTTGAAGCAGACTTCTTTGTTCTGTCCGTTGTCGGAAAAATCAATGACAAGCTGGCAGATTTTGTTCCATTTGAAAAGACCTTCGCCAGGGAACCATCTGTTCATGGAATTGCTCCATGCGCCGTAGTCTTCAAAATCCTTTAATGGAACTTTTATTTTGTGCCATTTGCCGTCGTTTACCTTGTCTTTTGGTCCAAGGGAAATTTTGCATCTCCATTCAAGCCCGTCCTTTCCTTTTGAAGAATCTTCCTTATCCATAAAGTAAACGTCAAGCTTGAAATCTTTTTGTGCTGTCTTAACTTCAAATTCAAGGGAAAGATTATTGTCTACAAGGGCAGTAAAGTCTTCCGCTCCAAGGAAATCTAATTTTACAGCTTCATAAGGTTTTGCTTCCGGAATGGAAATGCACAGTTCATTGTTTTCAGAAACTGCATCAAAGGCTGCTGTTGATTTTCCGCCGTTGAGATATGAAATCGGCAGGATGTTCTTTGCAAGAGTATTTCTGAATATTTTGTATTCGCCGTTTTCAAAGGAATTGTTAAGCCAGCCTGCAGTTCTAGGCTGAATATTCTTTGGCATTTTGTAGCCCATTGCTTCAATCAGATCAACATTTACATCCTGAGGGAACTGCTGTGACAAACTGCCTGTGTTGAAAATTCCAAAAGAAGCCTTGTAATCCCAGCTGATGCGGATGATGTTCCTTTCATCCATCCACTTGTTCTTAAGCCTGTACCAGTTGATTCTTTCCTGATTGTCAGGATGTGTCATGTCTACACCGAATTCATTGCACATGAGGGCTACCTTTCTTTTGTTTGCAAAATTTACGGCATCATTCAAAGGCTTGCAGAGAACTTCTTCGCTTGAGTCGTGCTCATAATTTTTATAGGACTGCTTTACTGATGGTGATTCATTGTTTGGAAATGGAGGCATCTTGTCCTTGTTATAAGGGAAAGGAATGTTCTTGATGTTTTTCAAATCAGTCCAAGCTGCTCCCTGATGGGTAAAGAAGAATGGAGAGTAATCGTGGAAGTTGTAGATGATGTTGTCATCCTTGTAATCGGGAAGTTTAAGGAGGGCTTCAATATTGTTCCAGTTTTCCGCACCTACGATAACTGTATGCTTTGTATCGATGGTTCTGATGAGCTTTAAAATCCTGCCTTGAATTTTTCCCCACTTGTCGATGTCTGCATTCAAATTGCCGCTTTTAAAATGGGGTTCATTGTGTACTTCATAAAGAACATATTCTGATGAATTCTTGTAGCGTTCTGCAATCTGAGGCCAGATTTTATTGAGCATCTTTTCAACATCAGGACGGGTTTTTGTATTTCCGTTGCAGTCGTTGTGCATGTCGATGATCATATAGAGTTTAAGTTCTGTACACCAGGCGACTGTCTCGTCAATTATCTTCCATAATTTTTCATCGATAATAAAGTCGGGATCCTTTGAAGAAAACGCTTCGAAATGAATCGGAACACGGACAATTTCAATGCCGATGCTCTTCATGTCTTCAAAATCCTGTCTGCCAAAAAAGTTGCTGCTTACGGAAAGTCCATACCATGGTTCAAGCCAGTTGGAAAGGTTTACACCCTTGTGAAAAGGCATGGTAACTTCTACGCGTGGAACACTTTTTTCTGCAAATACACCAAGACAGCAGATGAATGATAGTATTGTGACAAAATTTTTTTTCATGATTTCCTCCGAGAAAAATAATTACATTCCGCTTGTACAGCTTGGGCGGGAAACATCGTCAGGGAATGCAACTTCAAAACCGCAGTTTGCTTCCATGTTAAGTTCGCGAAGTTCTTTCTTTCCGTCGATGTAAAGCTGATAGTCGATTCCTGTGGATTCATAACCGCAGCCCAGTTCGTAATCGTCTCCAAGGGCTTCTGCTACAATCTTTGCCCTTTCTTCTTTTGTCGTGTCTTTGATTAAAATGCTACCCATAAAGCCATTGTAACATATAGTTGAAATGAAAAAAACTGTAATGGGATTTCCTTAAAATAGACTTTCAAATATCACAATGTTGCCGAAAATCCCTAAAAATTAGATAATTAAGCCATGAAATTGTGGTTAAAGTATCTTATCGGAATTGGAGTAGGTCTTGTTCTTGCTTTGATTCTTCCTCCATCAAGCGTACAGTCTCAGGCTACTCTTGATTTCATTGTTGACCTTGTAATTCGCGTAGGACGCTACACTCTTGTTCCTGTTCTCTTCTTTTCTGTTGCAGTTTCTGCATTCAAGCTTCGCGATGAAAAGCAGCTTTACAAGACGACTGCCTGGACTTTGGGAGTAATCGTTGCATCATCTTTGGGACTTATGCTCCTTGGACTCATTGCAGCCCTCATCATCAAGCTTCCAAGAATTCCAATTACTACAGAAAAAATCAGCGAGGTTGTTCCATTTACATGGCGTGCCCTTGTTACAAGAATCTTCCCTCATTCAGGATTTGAAGCACTGGTAGACGGCGTTTACCTTTTCCCTTGCTTTGTATTTGCCTTCCTTGCGGGTGCAGGCTCTGCAAGCGATTTGAATGCTTCTAAATCTGCAGTGTCCCTTTTCGATTCCTTAAGCAAAGTTTTCTATATAGTGATGTCTTTCTTTACGGAAATCCTTGCAGTGGGAATGATTGCAGTAATGTTCCGCTGGACACTGGATTTTATTGCGACTGTTAAGACTGGGGTATTCAACAGCCTTATCCTCATGCTCTTTGTTCTTCTTTTGCTCATTGCATTCGTAATCTATCCTGTAATCCTAAGATTCTTCTGTCATGAACTTCATCCATACAAGGTTCTCTATGCAGGAGTTTGTCCTTTCATCACAGCCTTCTTCAGTGGAGATACAAACCTGGCCCTTGCCCTTCACCTTCGCCACGGAAAAGAATCTCTCGGCATCAAGAGAAGGGTAAATGCATTTGCTTTCCCATTGTTCTCAATTTTGGGGCGCGGTGGAGCAGCTCTTGTCCAGACAATCAGCTTCGTTTTGATTTTGCGTTCATACTCTAGCCTTGGCATTCCTGTAACAGATGTTTTCTGGATCGGCGGAATTTCTTTCCTCCTTTCTTTTGCCCTTGCAGGAATTCCTTGCGGCGGACCTTTCATTGCAGTAACAGCAATGTGCCTTATCTACGGACGCAACTTTGATTCTGGATATCTTCTTTTGAAGAATGCGGCACCTCTCATCTGTGCTTTTGCAGCAGGCATTGATGCCCTTACAGCAATTTTCGGTTCCTACATTGTTGCAGTAAAGACAAAGACTGTTCACCATCAGGAACTCAGAAAGTACATTTAATCTTGCAGGAATAGAAATGAACATCTGTCTTTTTACAAGCGAAGAAATAAAAAATCCTTTGAGCACTGCAGATGAACGCGGTCAGCATTTGATAAAGGTTCTCCATAAAAAGGAAGGGGAGTCTTTTTCTGCTGGCGTAATCGGAGGCAAGGCTGGAAAAGCTACAATTGAAAAAATCGAGGATGGAAAAATTTTCTTCAGCTTTGTGGAAGAGACGGATGGAAAAAATCTTTTCCCTTTGAAAATGATAATCGGATTTCCACGCCCAATTCAGCTTAAGCGACTTTTGCGCGACATGGCTGCTCTTGGAGTGTGCGAAGTTCACCTTACAAAAACAGAACTTACAGAAAAATCCTACCTTAGCAGTGATCTTGCAACTACAGATGCAGGAACAAAAATGCTCTTGGACGGAACTGTTCAGGCAGCTTCTACCCATGTTCCGGAACTTTTCATCCACAAGTCTTTAAGAGAATGCCTGGACTACATTAAGGAAAATTCCGGGGCAGGCATAAAGCTTTGCGCCCTCGATAACATTGAACCGACAGCAACTCTTGGTTCCCTTGAATTCAACAGTGAGGAAGGTGCCTGTGCCGCCATCGGAAGTGAGCGTGGATGGACAGCAAAGGAACGCCAGCTGATGAAAGAAAACGGATTTACCTTGCTTGGAATGGGTTCCCGTGTCATGCGCACTGAAACTGCAGCAACTGTTGCCGCAAGCATCATCCTCAACAGCATGGGATGCCTGGCCTAGTTTTTATAAAATCAACCTGACAAAACAAGTTTAAAAATGACAGGCAGAATGTTTTCTCCAGCACTAGAATGAAATCAAATTCCAGATGCAGGAGAAACATATGAGTGACGTTCTTTATTTTTACAGACAGACAAGTGCCTTTACCTATCTTGGGCCTTATGAAAATTTTGCAAAAAATCTGACCGACGATGTAAAGGAGCTTGCCTTGCTTCAGCGCAGGCAGATAATTCATCCCGTGGCAATAATAAATGCAAGGAACGGAATCCGTGCAGATGAGGTTGAACTTTCGGAGATTCCGAGCGATGCATTGCTTTTTGAAAACGAAAGGTTTCATACGGCAGGATCAATCATGCATGAGCTTCTTCGCCGCGATAAAAACTACAGCCTTGAAAGAAAAACAAAAGACAAGCTCCACCTCTGCTGCCGTGAACAGGCAATCCTTCTTGCTTCGATATTAAAGGCAAAGGGAATTCCTGCCCGCGCAAGAAGTGGATTTGCCCCATACATTTCCGACGGAACGACAGCCTTTGACCACTGGATTACAGAATGGTTTGATGAAAAATCAGGACGCTGGATTTTGACTGATGCCGATTGCTGCGAGGAAAAAATTGACTTTGATCCATTTGATTTTCCCCGTGATAGATTCATCTTTGGTGCACAGGCCTACCTTGGTCTCAGGAAAGGAAATTTTAAAACCGAACAGATCCGCCATGCCTCAAACCCTCCTACCTACGGAATCAAGGCAGCTCTCTGGGGAATGTTCTTTGACTTTCATTCCCTGATGAATGATGAAATTTTCTTCTGGCATAAACCCCGTTATCTTGAAGAATGCAATTATGATCTTTCGGAACAGCAGTACAAAGAACTTGATGATCTTGCGGAATTGATGCTTGAGCCTGAAAAGAATTTTCATGAACTTAAAAAGATATGGGACACAGTTCCAAAGTTCCGTGACCTTGCAGGTGGATTCAACTGATTTTAAAGCAAATAGGAGATAAAATAAAACTATGGAAAGGATAAGCTGCATACATAAGACCATAAAATATATTGAAGAAAATATCCTTGAGGAAAACTGTGCAGAAAAAGCCCTGCGAGAAATCTATATGTCGCCCATGCTTTTCAACAAGGGCTTTCAAATCCTTACAGGATATTCTCCTTCAACCTATGTCAGAAACAGAAGGCTGTATCTTGCAGGAAAGGAAATGAAAGAGACGGACAGAAAGATATTGGACATTGCCCTGGACTATGGCTTTGAAACAGCCGAAAGTTTTACAAAGGCATTCACACGGTTCCATGGTTCCAATCCAACACAGGTAAGGCAGGGTGCGGATCTGCATGTCTTTCTTCCGCTGAAAATAAATCTTTCTGTTTATGGCGGCGACCAGTTGAAATGCACCGTAAGGCACATGGAAGAAATCAAAATTGCAGGTTATGTAAGGGAATTTGCTTCTGAGGATGCCAGTGAAAAAATTCCTGGCTTCTGGGATGAAGTTCTTGCAAAGGATAATTCTGCTGGAGAATATGCTCTCTGCATTGACGACATGGGAAAAGAAAAATTCCATTACCTCATTGGAAAAAAAATCGATGACGAAAAAATTTCCGATGGAATGGAAATTTATGTTCTGCCTGAACAGGATTGGGCTGTCTTTGAATGCCACGGCAAAAATCCAGAGGCAATACAGTCCCTCGATGAAAAAATCTGGAAAGAATGGCTGCCTGGAAATTCCGAATACGAACTTGACGGAAACATTAATGTTGAATGGTATGGAAAAAATCAGGACAGTGCTGTTTGGCTACCAGTAAAATCAATTTAAAAAATCATTTCCTTCTCTGAAATTAAATTTCAACAAGACCTGAACCGCGAAACTTACGGAAGATTTTTTCGTACTCCGGATTTTTTGCAAGGAAATTTTCCATGGCTTCAGGGTTGAAGTTTTTGCACTTCAAGTCATTGAGGGCCTTTATGAATTCATTCTGAAGGGCATCGTTTCCTTCCGGAAGTTTTGAACTGTATTCTTCCTGCATGTAATTCCACAAAATGCGGCGGCCTGACTTTATTACCTTTCCACCAAGCCAGCGGCATTTTTATATTTCTGGCATTCTGCTCCAGGCGGCATTCCTTTCTTCTTCGTAAAGGGCAATGGCGCTTTCAATGAAGTCCTTTGGAATTGTAGGGGCAGGGGTCTTGAAATCAAACCATTTGTTTACGCTCATGGAAAGTTTTTCCCCGTGCATCCAGGCATTAAGGCTTGCGTTAAGTCCGTTTCCGAATTTTGCAAGGCGGTTTTCTCCTTCAAAGTGGAGACCGTTCTTTGCAAAGATTCCGGCGTTCTTAGGTTCAATCGGTTTTAAATCCGGATACTTTCCTTCCTTCCATTCAGAATAAAGTCTTGAATGGCGTGTCAAAACAAACTTGTGCCAGAAGCAGCTGTCCAAAAGTCCTGCCTCGTAAAGCTGCCTTAAGGTTTCCATGGAGTTGATGGTGTCCTGCTCAGTCTCGCCAAAGTAACCGTAGATCATGTAGGCGTGGATGAGGATGCCGGCTTCCTTGAATGCACAGCAAGCCTTTACGATTGAATTGATGTCAGTTCCCTTGCTGATGCTGTCGAGGCCTGAACCCGTTGCAATTTCGATTCCACCTGAAACGCCGATGAGGCCGCCTGATGCCATAAAGTCTGCCATGTCGCGGGAATAGACTTTTTCAAAGCGGACGTTTCCCCACCAGGAATAGTTTTTCTTTTCCGACTGTGCAAGGTCTGCAAATTTTACCATTGCCTTTGGAGGCATGGCTTCGTCAACAAAATGAATACCGCGGACTTTGTGTTGGTCCAGCTGAGATGAAAGTCCCTTGTAAAGGTTTTCGATGGCAGTCATTTTGTATGAAGAAACATAATCAAGGGTTGTGTCGCAGAAAGCACAGCGATGCCAGTAGCAGCCGTGGGCAAGGTAAGCCTTCATCCAGGCACCGTCGGACCAGAGCCGCTGCATGGGATTTGTATCGTCTGCAACGCGGGGATATTTTGAAAAGTCGATGTCGGAATAATCGGGCACCATTGTTTCCGTCATCTGGTTTTCGAATTTTTCGTATTCAGGATTTTTATGGCAGGCCGGAACGATTCCCGAGGAAAGCAAAGTCATTTTATAAAGTGGCTCCGAAACCTGTCCGTCAAAATTTCCAAGGTCCAAAAGATTCTTGTAGCTGCCGTAACCGCGGTCATAGCTGATGGCATCGGCATATTTTGCAAGGGCCGTGTCCTTTATTTCGCGGAGCTCGGTGTTCATGAAACCGCCGCCTAAAGAAATGAAAACCTTATCGCCGAATTTTTCCTTAAGCCATCTTCCGGTAAAAAGAGCGGAAGTAAAGGTTCCGGCAAATGGAACAGAAATGCAGACAAGAGTTTTTTCGCTGAAATTTTCTGCACTGATTTTGCGTTCCAAAACCCGGGAATAGAATTCCTTCAGCACGGGAGAGTCTATGCTTTTTTCAATTTCAGAAAAACTTGTTTCGTTTACCGTGATGGATTCCGCATAGCGCACCAGGCTGAACTCCCTGTCGAAAACAACAGTGATGTAGTCGGCAAGATCTGCCAGAGCCATGGTTGCAAGGTTGCGGCAGTCGTCGGCATTGGGCTCGCGATCCAGGCTTTCAAGGTAGTTTTCCATTCTAGCCCCGCGGGGTGCATTTGGACTGAACATGAATTTGTGGCAGATTTCACGGCTGCTGGTTCCGCTTCCGTCCGTAAGGATGCTCATGATGTCGTCAATCCAGTTGGTCCACAAATCCTGCTGCAGAATGTATCTTCTTAAATTGCGTGCAGTTTCTTCATCACCTTCCGATTCCGCCTTTGCCGCAAGCTTCATAGCCTTTTCTTCAGTAATTTCAAAAAGCCTTGCAAGTCCGTTATGAGAAAAAATTTCATGAACCAGTTCAATGCTCAAATCAAGCCAGGCTGCCTTGTGCCCCTGGTTTTTAAAAAATGATTTAAGGTAAGCTCCGCTAGGATATGGAGCATTCAGCTGAACCAATGGAGGTGTGATTACAAGAACGTTCATGATGATATTTTAGCATAAGGAGGATGTTTCATGAATATGTGGAAAATATTCAGGCTTTAGAATCTTTTTACTATAGGCAAAGAAAAAAATATGATACCCATAGTAACTGTTGAAATGCAAAATTAAGGATTGAATAAATACCACATAACAAAATCTATTTTTTAATGAACCAAAGTCCTGCCAGGCAGATTGCAACTCCAAGAACCTTGCTCCATGTAATGGATTCCCTGTAAAGGAAAAATCCAAGAAAAATCAGGGCGATGGCAAGGAAGGCATTTGTTACTGTTGCAAGAGTGCTGACTTTCCATCCTGCTTTGTATGCATAAATAAACCCAACTTCAAGACCAGTGATGACAATTCCAAGGATGATGGTTGCCCAGTTTGACAGCTTGAATTCCTGAAAAATATTTCCGCCTTTATTTGTGACAAAATACATGACTGCAGAGAAGATTGTTGCAACAGCGTAAGTTACTGCCATTGAGGCATATGTGTTCATCTGTTCGGGAATGCCTTTTGCGCAGATCTGGTAGAGGATATTTGAAAATACAATTATGGCTACGGGCCAGATATAATTAAACATAATATGACTATATGGAAAGAATCGGAAAAAGTGTTGCACTTTGGAAATTATAAAAAAAGCACCTCCTAAAATTGGACTTTATCTGTCTAACTTTAGGGGTGCATTTAAAATCTATCGGAAGATCGATTCTTATTTCTTCAATTCAGCTGATGCTTCAGCAATACGGTCTTTGATTAATGGTTCCCAATCAGTTCCTTTGTACTGTTTCTGAAGTTTCTTGAGAACCTTGATTTCCATTTTAAGCATATACTTGTCATACTTTTCCTGTGAATTTGGAATTCCACCGATTACATTGTTTTCACTTGTATATTTTTCCCAAGCAGCTTTCATTCCTTCGTAAGTATTTGAACCTGGGAGTAAAATTGAGTGGTAACCGATAAAGTAAAGTGACTTATCCTTTGGAACCTTAAAATTCCATTCTGTGTTTGTGATTTCATACCATGTATCAGTTGTATTGTATACAAGCTTTCCTGGAACGATACCGACCATACCACCTGTTGTTTCATGCTTGAAGAAGCCACCCTGTTTAAGTTTTACATCTGCTCCTTTTGGAACTGGTGGTAAAATTAAAGTCATGAATGTTGTTTCAACAGTTGTCTGCCAGTTGCTGTTCTTGTCAGCAAACCACAATTTTGATCCATCTTCACCAGTAGCGCCGTAAACGAGTACAGAATTTTCTGGAGTAGGATTTTCAATCATTCCTTCAGAAACGTTTCTTGAATAAAGCCCTCCACTTACTTCATCATAAGCAGATTTGTTTGGTTTCTCAGCAAATACATTTGCTGAAATTAAAGCCACGGCAAAAATAATTAAAAGCTCAATCTTTTTCATAATACTTTTATTTTCCTCTCATTTATAAGATTTCATGATTTTACAAACAAACAATACTTATAGCAACTATTCGAATCAAAGTGGTTGCTACTAAAACGCTAAAACGGGGACAGACCCCTTGAGTTGTTTATCTGCATTAAGGATTGTAGCACCGGCGGAGCCGTTCTGGAGCGTAGCGGAAGAATGCAGCGCGAAGACGCGGAAGTGCGGAAAGCCTGGCCTGGAATGGAGCGTCAGCGGAATGGAAGGAAATGCCCTGATAAGTGTCTGTAAAAATATGCAACTAATTGCGGAATATTCAACGAAACGATATTATATTCGCATGTTAGCTCAAATTTTAGCCGTTTCGATATTCTGCGTGATGTTCGTAATGATCATCCTTGAAATATTCGAACGCCAGTGGATTACTTTGGTCTGCGGTGCTTTGACACTGCTTTTGGTATTTGGTCTGGGAATGCATTCTTGGGAGGCCGTAATGGAAACTCTCAATGTAAAAAACATTTTCACGGTTGGCTTCTGGTATGCAAAGGAAGCTGAAGAATCTTCAAGCGGAATCAACTGGGCGACAATCATCTTTATTGCCGGCATGATGATCATGGTTGAAGGCATGGCCCGCGTTGGCTTCTTCAGATGGCTCTGCATGCTTCTTGCAAAATCAGTAAAGTACAAGGTTATTCCTATTTTCGTAACCTTCATGCTCATGTCTTCTGTTCTTGCAATGTTCATCGACTCGATTACAGTCATTCTGTTCCTTGCAGCAGTTACAGTTGAACTTAGCCAGCTTTTAAAGTTCAATCCTGTTCCTATGATTCTTTCGGAAGTTTTCTGCGCCAACTTAGGCGGCAGTGCAACAATGTGCGGTGATCCACCAAATATCATCATCGGTACTTCATTCGGATACTCTTTTGCAGACTTCGTAATGAACACAGGTTTGATTGCGGGAATCTCCCTCATATTTACAGTCATCTATTTCTTCTTTGTGTATAAGAAGGAATTCAAGAATACGGAAGCTGTTGATACTTCATCTTTCCCAACACCTGAGAGTGCAATCCTTGACAAGAAGGGATTCGGAATCAGCTGCGGTATCTTTGGCCTTGCTGTAGTTCTTCTTGTAACACATGCACAGACACACCTGAGCGTTGCAACAATCGGTCTTGGAATTGCAATCATCACTCTTGCTACTGCACCTAAGTACATTGGCGAAATCATGAGCAAGGTTGACTACAAGACAGTTCTTTTCTTCCTTGGACTCTTCATGGTTGTAGGTGGACTTGAACAGACAGGCATCCTTGAAATTGTTGCAGGTTTTATTGGTAAAATTTCCGGAGGCAATGTATACTTAATGATAGCAATCATCATCTGGGTTTCAGCAATTGCTTCGGCATTCGTAGACAACATTCCGTTTGCGGCAACGATGATTCCTGTTATCCAGAGTCTTGCAGCATCGCAGGGTGTAGCCCTTACAACAATGACATGGGCCCTTTCTATGGGAACAGACATTGGTGGTAGTGCAACTCCAATCGGTGCAAGTGCAAATGTTGTCGGAACATCAGTAGCTGCTAAGGCTGGTCATCCTGTCAGCTGGGGTGCTTACTGTAAGACAGCGGTTCCTGCAACTGTGATCGTAATGATCATTTCTACATTGGTGATCTTCGTAAGATACCTGTAGAATCGGGGGTTGATTTATGGAAAAGCAGATTATTATTTCGATTGGCCGCGAATACGGAAGTGCAGGTCATGTTGTAGCAAAGCAGCTTGCAGAAAAACTTGGAATTGAAGTTTTCGACAGAAACCTTCTTGACGAAGTAGCAGGCATCAAGAATGTTGATACAAACAATCTCAAGCAGTATGACGAAAAGCCAAAGCTCAAGTTGTTTTCAAGAACTGTGCGCGGCTATTCCAATTCTCCGGAAGAAAACATTGCTGAACTTCAGTTTGCCCTCCTTAAGTCAAAGGCTGCAGACGGAGATTCCTTCATCATCGTAGGTAGATGTGCAGATGACATTTTCCGCGGAATGGACAATTTCATTTCCATCTTCATCTATGCCGATATGGAAGCAAAGATTCAGCGTGTAATCGACCGTCATGAAGGCCTTGATAGAAAGGCTGCAATCAAGAAGATTGAACAGCACAACAAGAAGCGTGCTGCCTACCACGACTACTTCTGCAAGAACGGAAAGTGGGGCGACAGAAGCGCCTACGATCTCTGCGTTAATTCTTCAAAGCTTGGAATTGAAGGTACAACAGAATTGGTTTACAACTACATTCAGCAGAGAACAAAATAAAAAGGGGATGTCCCAAAAGTATTGTGCGTAGCGCTCATTGAGCTTGTCGAAATGACTGCTACGTTATTAGTGGTGGTTTCGACAGGCTCAACCACCATAAATCATACTTATTGGACATCCCATTTTTTTGTCTTAATTTAGTTCTTCTTTTTGTTCATGATGGCATCGATGCTTGAGATCAAGGCACCGCGAAGGCCTGCTTTCTCAAGGGCATCAACGCCGCAGATTGTCGTTCCGTTTGGAGAACAGACTGCATCCTTAAGTACTCCAGGATGGCTTCCAGTTTTCTGCTGGAGGATTGCGCTGCCTGCCATTGTCTGGCTTACAAGGCGGTAGGCTGTGTCACGGGCGATTCCGTATTTTACTGCTGCATCGGCGTAGGCTTCCATGATAAGGTCCATGAAAGCTGGTCCACAACCGCTGATTGCACCGCCGATTCCCATCAAAGATGTATCAAGGAATTCAACGATTCCAAGAGCCTTGAAAAGTTCAACGGCCTGATCAAGTTCTTCTGCCTTCAAAGAATTCTTCTTTTCAAAAAGCATAACGCCCTGTCCAACCATGGCAGGAGTGTTTGGCATGATGCACTGGATCCTTGTGTTGTATGGATCGATGGCAGGGTTCAGCATGTTGTTGAAGGTGTCGAAAACCCATCCTGCAGCAACGGAAATAAGAACCTTTTCCTTCATTGCTGTTCCAAGTTCTGTAAGGACTGCGTTCAGCTGGTATGGCTTGCAGGCGGCAATCAATGTGTCGCACTTTGATGCAAGTTCTGCAAGGGAAGCGCAGGGAGTAAACCCAATAGCCTCCGCATTCTTCTTAAGCTTTTCCTGGTTTGGTGCAAAGGCAAAAACATTTGCAGCCTTTACCTTTCCTGTATCGATGAAACCTTTTGCAATTGCCTGGGCCATGTTGCCCATTCCGATAAATCCAATGTTTGTCATAATGGAAACAGTTTATAACTATTCGGCCTTAGATGATAGTAGTTTTTAGCTATTATGGAATTATGGAATATTCCCTTTATGTCATTGAATTATTGTTGTATCTTGGAATCATGAAGACATATCACAGTTCACTTTCGAGCAATGAAATATATTTAAGGCTTGCGTCAAGAACACAGAACATATCAAAGACTTTTCTTGATCCAATATATGAAGGATGGGTGACAGAGAAGGAGTTTAAAATTGGATTGGCAGCAAATAAAACTGATTTTGCATTGTTGACCAGAAGACTTCCGTTTGAGCCAGTCATAATCGGTAAAATGAATGAATCTTCTTCAGGAGGAACTGATATACATATTCATGTCCGTCCTCGATTTTATGACGTTTTTCTG
>JAUNCR010000010.1:0-24195 GCA_030526505.1 Spirochaetales bacterium | reverse complement strand
CGTGCTGGTCCTAATAGGAATTCCAACTTATGAGATCATCAAACACCGTGAATTTGATTCAGATTTTTTTCGCATATATGTTATTGTTTTGGGAACAGTATTTACATTGATGTGTTATATTCCTTATTTCCTGACAAGAAAAAAATTGATTGAAAAATTCAAAAAGAATCTGGAGATATGAGCGGGATGAAAAAATTTCATACAGAATATGATTCAGAAAAAGTTTATTCTGCCTTGCTGATAAAAACAGGGGAAATGATTTCCAGTGATCCCGAGGACACTTACTATGGTGATGTAGAAAAGGAATCCTTCAAGTTGCGTTTAAGTTTCAGGTGCAGAAGTCTATGGAGAGGATTTAGAATAACTCCTGTTGCCGTTGCCAAGTATAAGTCCAATGAAAAGACAGGTGGAACTGAAATTATTCTACACACAAGACCACATTTCCCAGGCCTGGTTTTCTGCATGTTTATTTTGCTGATTTTCTTATCTTTAGGTTTTAATAGTTTTATATTTATTTGTGTTTTTTTTATCAGTATTTCTATGGTCACTGATTATTTTTCGGAGAAGAAAAAATTGCTGGATGTGATAAAGAAAGATCTTGGAATAGAAATTGACCGCAGCGTCAACAAAGAAAGGAATGACTTGAACAAAGCATAGTGAATCGCTCGAGAGCGAAATCACTTTTGCTTTTTTTATTTTTTTATGCGCCCATGATTGCGTGGAACAAAGCCTTGTCATCAGCCGTGAAAACTGTTGCCTTCTGAGTTCCGTCTGCAAGGTGTGAAAGGGCAAGTTCCTTTCCGCCGTTGGCAAGAATCATTGGGATGCCGCTCTTTGTCGTTTTTTCTGCAGCTTCAATCTTTGTTGCAATTCCGCCTGTGCCGAATGCATTTGTGGAACCGATCTTGATGGACTTCTTGAGCTCGTCAATGTTGTCTACAACCTCAACAAGCTTTGCATCAGGATTTGTCTTTGGATTGTCAGTGTAGATTCCGTCAATGTCGCTGAAGAGAATCAGAAGGTCTGCGCTCCAAAGGTTTGCAGTAAGTGCACTAAGGTTGTCGTTGTCGCCGATGAAGAATTCGTCGGTTGCAATGCTGTCGTTTTCATTGATGATAGGAATTACATTTTCATCTACGAGAGTGAACATTGTGTTACGGATGTTGAGGGTTCTGTGCTTGTCTTCAAAGTCGTCCTTTGTAAGCAAAAGCTGTGCAACATGAATCTGAGCTTTCTTAAAGGCATCGCGCCATTTGTGCATGAGTTCAACCTGTCCGATGGCTGCAAGAGCCTGGCGGTAGTGGATGTCGCCTTTGTGGGCCCATCCTTCGATTGTTGAAAGGCCCGCAACCTGTGCGCCGGAAGAAACAACGATGAGCTGCTTTCCCTGTTTTGCAAGTGCTGCACATTCCATTGCAAAGCTTTCCATGAATTCTACATTTATCGTGCCGTCTTTTTTTGCAAGGGTATTGCTACCGATCTTGATTACGATTTTGCGGGCTGAGTTTAATGTTTCCTGTGGTGTCATTTTTTACATCCTGACCTGATCTATTGAATTATAGAAACATTATACTGTGTCGCAAAGGGTGCAACAATAGGATAAAAAAGAGAGCAGCACCGTCATTGCGAGGATTGAAGGTAAGAAGCAATCCACATGCCAGTAAGCAAGGCACGCATGGATTGCTTACTGGCAGAAGGTTACATAATCATTACTTCTGCTTTTTCTTAAGAAGGATTACACCACCGACGATTGCTGCTGTTCCGATGATGAATGGAACAAAAGGATTCTTTACGAAACCTGCGATGATATAGGTTACGAAAGAAATTCCTGCAACGCTCATGGCATAAGGAATCTGTGTAGATACATGGTCAACGTGAACGCACTGGGCGCCAGCGCTGGACATGATTGTGGTGTCTGAAATTGGAGAACAGTGGTCGCCACAGACAGCACCTGCCATACATGCGGAAATTGAAATGATCATCAGTGTTGGGTCTGTATTGCTGAATACTGCAACAACGATAGGAATGAGGATTCCGAATGTGCCCCAAGAAGTTCCAGTGGCAAAGGCAAGGAAAATTGCGATTACGAAAACAAGGGCAGGGAGGAAGCTCATGAAGCTGCCGGCTCCGCTCTGTACGATTCCTGCAACGAATTCTTTTGCGCCAAGGCTGTCTGTCATTCCCTTCAATGTCCAAGCAAGGGTAAGGATGAGGATGGCAGGAACCATAGCCTTGAATCCTTCCGGAACGCAACCCATGAGTGTTTCAAACTTAAGAACGCGGCGGATAAGGTATGTGATGATTGTCACGATGAGTGCACCCATTGAACCGAGCATCAATCCGACAGAAGCATCGGAAGCAGAGAAGGCTTCAACGAATCCCTTCTTTTCTTCGCCGATTGCAAAGAATCCGCCTGAATAAATCATTCCGATTACGCAGAGTACAATCAAAATTGCAATTGGGAAAACAAGGTCAAAAACAGTTCCCTTTGAATCTGTCTTTTCTTCTTCCTCATAGCCTTCGCCGTAGAAAAGTTCTGCCTTTTCAAAATGTTTCATTGGACCAAAGGAAACATCAGTAAGGATGATTGCAAACATTGCGATGATTGTGAAAAGTGCATAGAAGTTGTAAGGGATTGCCCTAAGGAAAAGTGAGAATCCGTCTTCTCCTTCAACAAAACCTGTAACAGCTGCAGCCCAGGAAGAAACTGGGGCGATGATGCAGATAGGTGCGGCAGTTGAGTCGATGAGGTATGCTAGCTTTTCGCGGCTAACCCCATGTCTGTCTGTAACAGGCCTCATGACAGAACCTACAGTAAGGCAGTTGAAATAGTCGTCGATGAAAATGAGGATGCCAAGTACAACTGTGGCAATCTGTGCACCCACCTTTGTCTTGATGTGTTCCTTAGCCCATTTTCCGAATGCTGCCGAACCTCCGGCCTTGTTCATCATTGCAACAAGTGTACCGAGGACAACAAGGAAAACCAGGATGCCGACATTGTAACTGTCGGAAAGTGACTTAACTACACCGTCCTGGAAAATGTGAGTGATAGTTCCTGTAAAAGAGAACCCAGAGAAAAAAAGTCCGCCGATTACGATACCGATAAAGAGAGAAGAATAAACTTCCTTAGTAATCAGTGCCAAAGCAATGGCAACTAAAGGCGGAACAAGTGACCAAAATGTTCCAATCATATTCATAATTGAATTTTCGGTCTGTAAAGTGAATTTGTCAATGTAAATTTTGGAACGGGAAAACCCTTCCATATATAGATTTTGTTTTAGGAGGTCAATTTATCCAAAAGAAGTTGAATGTATGATAAAATATATAATCTATTCACATTAGTATGGCTACAGGGGGATTCTTTTGAATAATAGGGAACGATTAGGCAGTAGAATTGGGTTTATATTGCTTGCAGCAGGCTGTTCGATTGGCTGCGGCAACGTATGGAAATTTCCGTGGATGTGCGGCCAGTATGGAGGCGGTACTTTCATTTTCGTATATTTGCTTTGTCTGATTCTGCTTGGATTGCCAACCATGACTTTGGAATTTGCATTGGGAAGGGCAGCACAAACAAGTCCGGTGTACATGTTCCAGAAACTAAAGCCAGAAAATAAAAAATGGGGTGCCATGGGATATGTATGTCTTGCAGGAAATATTTCCCTCATGGCTTTTTATACGGTAGTAACTGGATGGATAATTTCGTATTTCGTAAAATTCCTGACGGGTAATTTTGAAAACATAGGCTTTGTAAAAATGATTCTTGATCCGGGACTGAATGTTACCTATCTTCTGGTTACAGTTGCCGTCGGTTTTACGGTTCTGTGTTTTAAGCTTCAGAGTGGTGTTGAACGAGTTACAAAATACATGATGACAGCCCTTTTGGTCCTGATCTTTGTTCTTGGAATTCATAGTCTTACTTTGTCAGGGGCAGTGGAAGGGATGAAGTTCTACCTTATCCCTAGCCTTTCAAAAATAAATGGCTCCCTGATTGTAGGCGCAATGAACCAGGCATTCTTTACACTTTCCGTTGGCATGGGAAGCATGGCGATTTTTGGAAGCTACATCGGAAAAGACCGTACGCTTATGGGTGAGACTGTAAACATAATTATTCTTGATACTTTGGTTGCAATTATCGCAGGAATAATTATTTTCCCAGCCTGCTTTACATACAATGTAGAAGTAGGTGCCGGTCCAAGTTTGCTCTTTGACACAATGGCTTCAGTATTCAACGACATGAAAGGTGGCCGCTGGTGGGGAACCTTGTTCTTCCTGTTCATGGTATTTGCTGCACTTTCAACAGTTCTTGGAGTATGTGAAAATATCGTGGCAATGGTAAGGGAACTAACCGGTTGGAACAGACCTGTAGTATGCTTGCTTTGCGGGGCCATAGTTTTTGCCCTTGGACTTACAACAGCACTTGGATTCAGCGTGCTTCATTTCCAGCCATTTGCAGAAGGAAGTACATGGCTTGATTTCTGGGATTTCATCGTATCGACAAACGTTCTTCCTTTGGGGTCTCTTGTAATCGCCCTCTTCTGCTGCAATAAGTTTGGATGGGGTTGGAATGAATTCATGGCAGAAGCAAATGCAGGCAAGGGGCTAAAAGTTAAGAACTGGATGAAACCGATATTCCGTTACTTTGTTCCACTTGCAATTATCTTCGTCTATTTTTACGGAATAATTACTTTCAACTGGTAAAATGACTTTAAGAAAAGGTTCGGCAGGCTGAAGAAGTTTAGAACTTCACATGCCGAATCTGAACACTTTCTTCCTTGTCAAAGCAAGTGATTTCAGAAACATCTTCGTTGATTACGCAGTCAATGTCAAAAGGCATGTCAGAGAATTTATACTGGGTATAGGACTTTCCTTTTTTGTCTTTAAGGCAGGAGTCGGGGTCATCAACAAGGCCTGCAGCTTTCTGCTCTGGAGTTCTCTGACCGTTTGGTAATCCTTCAAGATTCCAGTTGCTAGGGCATCGTGGGATAATGAATTCGAAATTACCCTTGTCTGTCTTAACAAGAAGGGTGCTTTCAAAAATCGTGTCGTTGGAACATATGATATGGGTTTTCCCATCATCAGATTTCCATACAGAACTTACATAGATTGAATTCCTGTGTGCTACATTGATAACCCTTGCGTTTTCATCATAGCTTCCAGAATAGAAAATCTTTCCGAAATTGTTTGAGACATGAACATTTTTAAGAGTCAAATTGGTCTGTGAAAAAGTACCTTTGCTTTTCTTTCCGTTTGTAAGGTAAATTGGGAACCATTTGCCTCCGCCGTTAACAAAAAGATTCTGGAAAAGGCAGTTGTCTACATTTCCGTATTCAAGCTGGAACATGACACAGGCATTTACGCCTGTACCGGAATGCTGATTGTCAATATGAATGGATGGGATTTCAAAGCGGACATTGTTAAAGTAAATGTTTCCGCCGGCAATGTTTGCACGGCCAAAAGCCTGAAATCCGTCAATGTGAACTTCCTTGTCAGTAACTTTAGTAACAAGGTCAGCAATGTAAGTGTTGGTACACCTGAAGTAGCGGGTTGGATTTATTGCATCTGCAGTGAATCCGCCGATATAGCAGTGGTCCATAATTATCTGGGCTTCATTTACACCACCCTTGAATGTGCAGTGGTCAAAGTAAATCCACACATGGTTATCTTCGTTCGGTGGATTTCTGAAGCTTGCGAATTTGCAGTTTTTGAAAGTGACGGTTTTATTTCTTGAAAAACGATGTCCGTTCAATACGACAAAAGGCATGTTGGAAAAATCGTAGTTTTCGATTGTAATTGAATCGGCCATTTCCGACTTTAGGGTTCCGTCCCTGTTTTCAACATGGTTTTCATTGTAGGAATTGATTTCATATTCTGTGATTTTTGAATCTACGCGGTGGGTAATGAAAAGTCCGTTTATGTTTTCTGACTGGGTGATTTTCTTTAATGTAACGGAAGAATCTACTCCAGTGTTGTATTTGTCAGGAATTACAAGCTGGTCAGGATAGGAAAGGTTTCTGTCTGCAAAAAAAGCAGGGTTAAACATAATGAGGTTTGAGTTTTCTTCCCCTTCAGGATCAATTGTTCCGTAGTGACATGAGAAAACCAAAGTGGAAAGCAGAATACAGGTAAATAAAAACTTTTTCATAATACCTATACTCTAGGTCAAAAAATAAGTTGTTGCAAGAAAAAGGGATAGGGTGTTGTTTAGGGTTATAAATCTTCATTCAATGCTCTGGAAATGACATTCTTGTCTTTCTTCAATGCTCTGGCAGCTGCATTGAAAGATCCATACTTTTCCGTACTCCATTGAGCAAGCCATTTGCGGAATAGTTTGTTCATGCCGTCCCATTTTAGGTATTCAATCAAAGATTCCAAATCATCGTCAGAATTTTTTATGCTGAACTTGTCTAAAGAATCTTCTTTTTTATTTACATTATTTTTTTCCTGAACAATTCTGTTTCTTTCAACTATGTATTTTTCCCATTCTTCTATTGCTGATTTCCAATTTCTATTGACGTCAACAGCAGCATTAAAATTGTAGATGTGCAGATCAAGATAAGCAACAAGCTTTTCAATGTCCCTGAAGTTTCCAAGGAGATTATTTTCCTTGAGAACAGATAGAAGTTTCTCCATCAATAGTGGATAATTTTGCTTGGTTTTTTCATAATCTAAAAAAAATACATTTTTGGTTTTCTTGTGGTAGTTGTCCCAGATGGAAGGTAGGACGCTTTCAAGAAATCCATCTTCTTTTTTCAAGTCTTCTATACTTTCCATTTCTATCTGGAAAACGCTGATCCTATCATAAAAATCTTCAAGAAGAAGTGAATGAAGTTCTTCAAGGCTTCTGTTGCTTGAACATATAAGGAAAAAATTGCTGTTGAGGATCTTGGTTGAACCTACTTTTTGGAAGGTGTGCTCTTCTATGCATTTTAGAAGCTTCCCCTGAGTTTCCGGACTTAGATCCTGCACTTCATCAAGAAAAAGGCAACCTCCATTAGCTTCCTCAACAAGACCTTTTTTCCCCTTGTCTGCACCAGTATAAGCTCCCTTTACATAACCAAAGAGTTCGCTGTCGGCTAAAGAATTGTTCAATGCATTGCAGTTTACAGCTACAAAAGGTTTATTATTCCCCATCTTTCGTTTCACTATAGTCTGAACTGCAGTCGTCTTGCCTGAACCTCGCGGCCCCAATACAAGTACGGGCTGACGGATAGCTGCAAGATGTTCAAAAGTTTCCTGCTTTTTCAGGTCCATCCAGAAGTTCATGTTTTCTATGGAAACATAGGAATCATGATTGATTATGGGTATGGTTTTTCCCCATTTCATCTCTTCCTGATGAATTTTAAAACCAAGCTTGCTTTCAGTTGGAGAAATAGAAATTTTCCAAATATGACATGAAATAAAGTAACTTTCTTCGCTCTTTTCATATTGCAAACGGAGTTTATCTTCCGTTTAAGAAATGTTGCAAGATCCTCATTCAAATCGGGATAATAGGCGATTTTCTGGTCGCCAAAAAGGCCTTGGGGGAAATCATCTTCCTTCATGTTGGAGATGATGACATTCATTGTTGTGTTTTTGAAAACGTCCAGAGATTTTATCATGCCGATAAGTGCATTTAATCTGTCTTCATTCCAATTTTCCTGACAGGAATAATTCTTTGAAGGATCAAGAAGAATTTCCGGATTGTAAAGGATGGACACTTTGTTTTCCTGAATATTGTTTTCCATTCCTACATTATAAAATCCTTTTTCTTATGGTGCAAAATGACACCGTTAAAGTGTAAAAATGCACTGAAGTAACTATGCTGCACAGGAGTATTTTTCCAATCGAAAGAAATTTCGAAAAATAAAATCCTTCAAAGTACGCTAAATAAAGGGATTCCGGCAATTTAGCCTTTTAAGAAGTTAAAAAAAGAAAAACTTGGCACATGGTATGCTTATCATTAAGCAGAGACAATAAGGAGGCACCAAATGGATTTCAATAAGCATGAACTACAGACACTGTTGCGTTGCTATCGCAAAATCGATTCCCGTACGGAACATTCGTTGAACAGGATGGGATTCAACGTAGAGAGGCAGAAGACACATGTCATCCTTTCTTATTGGGTTAATGGCAGGAAGCTGATTTTTACAGTAGCAAAAACTAGCAGTGATTATAGGGCTGGAAGAAATCTTGCCAGCGTCATCTACAATCAGATTTACCAGGCTACATTCATGGCAGCCTGACAAGGAGGAATTTATGGAAATCAAAGCGGAAAAGATTTTTGCAGTAGGGTCTGCATTAGCCGCAGCAGTAATTGCTTATGGAGCTGGAGTTAAGCTCCATGGAGAAGTTAAGAAGCTGGCTACAGATTATGCCAGAAAGAAGATGAACAGCAGCTTGGAAAATGTGGCAATGGAATCTTTCGAAAACTAAATCAAAAACAATTTTTAGAGGAGAAAAAATATGAAGAACACAAGACCAACACATTCAGAAACAATGGTAGCTACTACAACTGGAACAGCACCTGCTGCGGAAAGAAAGTCATTGCGCTTTCCCGAAGAGAAGGCTTTTGGAGTGGCAGTGGCCATTGCTGCAGCACCAGTAGTTTATGTTGTTGCAGAAAAAGCATTTCCTGTCATTGTTGAAAAGGGACTGGATCTTATTACATCTATCTTGGAAAGATAGTGGGAAATTAAAAGAACGGAGTGACCCTTCGTGCAAAAAATGAATCTGGACGGAGGGTCAATCAAAATTAAAAAAACAGTTTATATGAAAACTGCAAAGGAGAAAATATGAACGGAAGAACTAACAAGCCATTTACATTTAAGGATGCAGAAAACTTTGCCAGAAAAAATCCCGAATTCAAGAATGTTGGCCCAAAAAAGATTTTGGAAAATTCAGGAGCTATTATTCGCAAACTTGATGTAGTATATCAGACTGGAGTTTTTGTGAGCAACATCAAGACTCTGCTTGTATTGGTCAAGGCTTACGCAACTAAGGAATACACGAAGGTGCCCAAAAAGACTATGTTGTCCATTTGTTTTGCGCTTTTCTACTTCTTTTCACCAGTGGATGCTATTCCAGATAATATTCCGGGAGTAGGATATATAGATGATATGGCTGTAATCCAGCGTGTTCTCAAAGCAGCAAATGATGACATCAGCGAATTCAAGCAGTGGGAAGAAGAACAGACAAAAGCAGCGTAATCAGATATACTAAAAAAATACAATCAGGAAATTAAAATGCCAAAGACAACAATTACAGATGAAGAAAGAGAAAGAGCAGAAAGTTACTTTGAGTCATACAGGAACAAAGACTACACGCAGGAAGAGATGGCGTCTGATTATGAGAGGGTTGTAAAGAATGAAGACAATATTCTTGGGAAAGGAAAGAAGATGGGTAGTGAAAAACTTGAAAACATCAAGCTCCTTTTCTCCATGATAAAGGATTATTTTTCAGGCGAGTACAAGGAAGTGCCGTTCCCTACAATCGTTGCAATGATCATGACGCTGTTGTATGTCTTTTCACCGATTGATGTAATTCCAGACATTATTCCTGTGGCCGGGTTGCTTGATGATGCATCTGTTGTAGCCGCCTGCATCGGCACCTTTGCTTCCACAGACCTTAAGAGGTACAAGGAATGGAAGAAAAATAAAAAATGATGATAAACAAGCCCTTTGGACAAACTGCCCGAAGGGCTTGTTTATTTTGTAATGGGCAGGTAATTCTTTCTATATTTTTCCGTTGTACTGAGTTTCTTGAGCGCGCTTTCAATTTGCAAATCTTTCATTCCTTTGAAAAGGGAACATTTCGATGACTGGGTTTTAGGGTGAAAGTTAATCCACCTGATAAATTACATTTTCTGAAGATTTTTTCTTAAATCTTGAAGTCTGCTTCTAAGCCTTCTGATTTCATCAATGCTACTGAAAATCTTTGAAGCCATATAAGCGTCCACAAAGATTCCGTCAAAGAAAAAATCTGCAAAAGTAAGGAAGCCACCCAAATGCATTCTGTAATTGTCAGGAATGTTTATGCTCCCAAGCTGGCGGCCCAATTCCTGCATCAGGTAGTTTACCTCATCCATTGTGTCGGAAGCCTTTCCCAGCTTGTAATGCTTTATGAGGTCTGTAAAGAATCCTCCGCCAAGAATGTCGATTACGCTCCAGTTCCTTGCACTTTTAAACTGTCTTTCTGCGTCGTCAAGGAGATAAAGCAAACGGTCAATTGTATTAATTGCTGCTACTGTCTGTGGATTGTTCATTCAGTTTCCCTCTTATCTAAAGTATAAGCAATTTTTTTAAATTGCACAAAAAACTTACGGATAAAGGGTAAAGTGATTTTTTCTGGTTTTAAGTTTTCCGTCTTCAGTCAGTTTTGAAAGTTCTGCAGACATGGCGCTTCTTTCTACAGAAAGATAGTCTGCAAGTTCCTGGCGACTGAAGGGAATTACAAAGTCCAGGGATTTGGCCTCTTCCGACTGGGCTGAAAGGTAGGAAAGGAGTTTTTCCTGTGTAGTCTGCTTTGAAATGTGAGTAAGGCGCTGGTTAAGGTTAAGCAGTTTGAATGCCATGTCCTGCAAAAGGTTGGAGGTAACCGTAAGCAGGACAGGGTCATTCCCTGCAAAGTTGATTTTAGAAACATTAAGCCAGAGGACAGTGCAGGTTCCCGTTGCCTGAACGATTATGTTCGAAGGCATGTCTGCCGCAGCATAAGGTTCTGCAAAAGTCTGTCCTGAAATTACTTCGCTGATTATGTATTTGTTTTCCCAGATGTCGTCCTGGCTTGCAACAGCTTTTCCTTCGAGCATAAGACCAAGCTTCATGTCTTTCTGGCCCTTTGTAATGAGGAAGGCATTCTTTCTGTATTTCTTTTCTGTTGCACCCAGCTTCTTGAGTGCGCTTTCAATCTGTCGGTCTTTCATCCCCTTGAAAAGGGAACATTCGCGAAGTATTTCTAAGTTTTCCATGGATTTTTATTTTGTTGGATTTCCAACATTTTAGAATTTATATAATTATACAGTAATTTGGAAAATAAGCAAGTAAAAAAACATCGATTTTTAATTTTGTTGGAAAAACAACAAATGGATTATGGATATTTGTCATCGCGAGCCGGGCTACGAAGGCAGACAAGCGTGACGAGCCATGCATCGGGCAAGCAACTGGCATGTGGATTGCTTCGTCGCAGCTCCTCGCAATGACGGGTGGGGGCAGGCAAAAAAAAGGCTGCCTTAAAAAAGACAGCCTTATGGGGTTGATTCAGATTATTCGCACCAGAAAACCTTGTTGCCGGTTCTTGGTATTTCGTTTGGATAGTCGCCTTCTGGGATGCCAAGGGCAAGGTGACCGATGCCTTCCCATTCACCTTCAATGCCAAGACTCTTTAGCCAGTCCTGCCATTCGCTCATGTTGAATTCCTGTTCTGCCCTATGGATCCAGCAGCTGCCAAGTCCAAGGTCGTGGGCGGCAAGCATCATGTTTCCAAGAATCAAGGAGCCGTCGTAAACCTTGTTGCGCCAGTTCTTGTCGGAAAGGACAATGAGCACTACAGGTGCACCGTAGAATTCTCCAAGGGGATTGTTTCGTTCTGCAATTTCGCCGTTGATCTTTGTTAGCTTTTCAATGATTTCTTTGTTGGTTACGGCAACTATAATCGAAGACTGTTTGTTCCTGCCACTGGCTGCCCAACGGCCAGCTTCGATTACCTTTTCGATTTTTTCTCTTTGAGGAAGTTCTTTCTTGAATTTGCGGATTGAACGGCGGGACTTCATTTTTTCAAAGACATCCTGCTCTGGAACGACTGCAAAGAATTCCAAATCTTCTGTAGCGCTGTTGTTCTGCAGGCTGTGACTCTTTCCCTTTGGACAGTAATGGCAGTCACCTGGTTTCAGGTATTCAACGCCATCTTCAACGAGGACTTTTCCGTCGCCTTTAAGGATGTAGATTATTTCGCTTGAAGTGTCATGGCAGTGCATTCCAATGGTTGCTCCTGGGACAAGCCTTCCGTGAAGAATCCTGTTTGAGCCATCGGAAAACATTTTTGCAATTAGGCTCTTTTCCCCGCCTTTGAAATTCGGAAAATCCTTTGCATCAATTTCTGTAAATGGAATTTTCATATGTACCTCCGTTGAACATTATTCTAAACGTGCATTTAAATTTTTTATATAAGGTTTGCGAAAAATGGTGCAAAGACAACTGTAAGAAGACCAGTCACTGCAATTGAAAGTCCGCTCATGGCGCCTTCAATGTCTCCCATTTCAATTGCCTTGGCAGTACCCAAAGCGTGGCTTGAAGTTCCCGTTGCAACGCCTTTGGCTACAGGATCAGTTATGTGAAAAATTTTGCAGAACTTAGGAGCAAAAAGATTTCCAATATTTCCCGTAAGAACAATCATCATTACTGTGATGGGAACAAAGCCGTGGAATTCATCGGCAAGGGCAAGACCTATGGCAGTTGTAATTGATTTTGGAAGCATTGATACATATTCAACATGGCCGATTTTAAAAATCACGCACATTCCAAAAATGAAAGTAAGATTTGAAAGAACACCGCAGGTAATTCCGCCTAAAATTGCGTACCAGTTTTTCTTGAGTTTTTCAAACTGTTCATAAAGTGGAACAGCAAGACAGACGGTGGAAGGTGTCAAGAAAAATCCGACCCAGTTTCCACCGACAAGATAATTTTCATATGGAATCTTAATGAGAATCAGTGTGACTATGCATAATGTTACGGACACAAGAAGTGGACTGAATAGAAAGATGTTGGTTTTTCTATGGATGACACGGCCCAAAAGAAAAGTTGAAAGAGTAAGGGTAACTCCAAAGAGAGCAGAGTTCATCAAGAGGTCTTTCATTCTGCATCCTCCGGTTTTTCTGAAACTGAATTTCTGTTGCGGATTTTCATAAGCGCCTGGGTTACCTGTCCTGTAACGGCAAAAACAATTAGGGTTGAAACAATCGTGATGGAAATGAAAAGCAGCCCGTATTTTTTCATAAGCGGAAGTGCATTGATGAATCCAACGCTTGATGGAACAAAGAAAAGTGTCATGATTCCCAAAAGAAATTTTGAAACTTCCTTTATGTGCTCTACCTTGAGAAATTTGAATTCAAGTGCAAGAAACAAAAGTACAAGACCGTAGATGCTTGCAGGCACAGGCAATGGGATTATGCGATTTAATACTTCACCTGTAAATGAAAATGCAAGGATGATGCAGAACTGCTTTACATAATTCATTTCAATGCTCCGATTTCATCTATCAGTTTTTCTGGAGTAAGGGCAAAACTGCCGTCGTATTTTTTTGATGCGAGACTGTGGGCAAGGCTTGCTGTGATTGCTGCGTTGATTGAATTGTAGCCCTGGGTAAGCAAGGCTGTGCAGAGGCCTGCAAGGACATCACCGCTTCCGGCTTTTGCAAGGGCGTTTGTTCCGTGTGGATTAAGATAGATGCAAGTGCGGTTTTCCTTTGCTGACCAATGGGCAATTATCGTAGTGGCTCCCTTGAGAATCAAAATACAGCCTTTGAAAGTTTCTGTGAATTTCTTTGCAAGTTCATAACGCTGTTCAACGACCTGGGCTGTTGAAAAATTTCCAAGTCCGCAATTTTCAAGGAGAACTGAAAATTCCTTTGGGTGTGGAGTCAAAATGCAGCGGCTGTTTTTTTCGTCCCGGCAATTTTCTTCAAGGAATTTTTTGATTTCATTGTAGTAAAAAATATCGGCATCAAGGACAAAAGAAACTTTTATGTTTTCCTTAAGATAGGAAAGATATTTTTCTGTATCCCTGTTGCTGCGGCCAAATCCGCTTCCAAGAAGAAGGGCGCTTGTGTTTGCTGGCAGCTCCCTAGATGCCATGATGCTCATGGAATTGCTTGAATCAACTCCTGCAAGGGAAACAAGTCCTGCACCAAAATTCAAGGCGGCGCTTGCGGCAATGTTTGCGGCACCAGGCTTTTCACCGGCAACGATTACGGCATGACCAAAGGTGCCCTTGTTAACATTGTTTCTTTTTCTCCATGGAAGATGCATTTCAGATTCTTCAAGGAGCATTGCATCTGCAATGAATTTGCTTTCGTGCTCAAAATTTGTCTGTGAGATGCCAAGGTTTGCAAGGGTAATTTTTCCTGTACAGTCTTTTGCCCTGTCGCTGAAAAGGGCAAGCTTAAGTGAACCCATGGTAACAGTTTCGTCTGCGTTGAAAACTGTGGTTCCGTTTCCAAAAGCATCAAGTCCCGTTGGTATGTCGCAGGAAATCTTTCGGGCGTCTATTCTTGAAACAGAAAGCAAAACCGCTTCGGCATTTGGCGGCAATGGCTGGCGGAATCCTGCACCAAAAATGCAGTCGACGACTACGGTGATGTCAAAACTTTTTTCTTCTATAAAATCATCAAGGGAATAAAAGTCCGTGAAGAATACTCCTGCAAGTTCAGCACGTTTTTTCTGAAGCTTGCAGAGTTCAGATTTTGGTTCGTCCACCACACAGCAGGTGACTGTGTATTCATGGCAGACAAGGCGGCGGGCAAGGGCATAACCGTCGGCACCGTTGTTGCCTGCACCGCACAAAACCAGGACATGAGGGCGGTCAATGTAACGGGCACTTTCGTGGAAAACATAAGGGGTCACTGCATTTTCCAGGGCAGCGGCTGCGTTTTCCATCATCAGTTCTTCTGTAAGGCCAAAGTCTTCACGGGCCCTTTTGTCCATTGGGCGTGAATCCAAAAAGATTTTCTTCATGATGAAAAAATTATATCAGAAGAAAGGGAATATTTCATATCATGTGTCACAGGGATTCGATTTTCTTAACAGAAAATTTATGTCTGGGAATAATGTGTGTCATCTTCGGACTTGATCCGGAGGTCCCGCAAAAGGAAAGCAAAAAGAGATTGTCGGGTCACGCCCGACAATGACATGCATCATTGTGGTAATCCACGCTTGTCTTGCTTACTGGGCCGTGGATTGCTTAGCCGTCCCGGCTCGCAATGACGGTGCTATCCGTGTGACAAAAAACTACAGCGGCTTTTTGAAAATATAAGTTCTGTAAGGCTCGTCGTAGGAGAAAGGTTCGTAGGTTCCTTCTTCCACAAGTTCGTAGCCGCGGCTTACATACCAATCGACATTGCACTCGCAGTCAGTCCATAGGTAAAGGTTTTTGAATCCTCTTGATCTGAAAAAATCCATGGCACCTTCAAGAACCGGTTTTCCCCAACCGGATTTTGCGCTTACAAAAAGGCTGAGCTTTACATCATCCTTGTTCATGTACCGGTAGGTTTTTTCATCCATCAGGGAAAGATAGGAGCGGCTTAAGGAAAGCATTTTCTGGTATTCTTCCGGAAGGGAATTGAATTTTTCCTGCCACCAGCCATACCATGGGGTGTGTTCTCCAAGTCTTGAAGCAAAGGCAATGGAACGGACTTCCCCATTTTCCGAAAGCTGAAACTGCATGTCGTTGTCTGCCGCATTCTGTCGGATGATGGCTTCCACATAAAGTCTTCTGAAAGCCATGTCTTCCGTTGGTGGAGACCAAAGTTCAACTACCCTGTCGATTATTGGATTGAGATGTTTTGGATTGCTAAAATCAAATTTTCCTAAAGTCATTTTTACAGTTTCTTTTCTGCTGCAACGCGTTCATCACCATTGGAAGATAAAACGATTACGGCTGTTTCTTCAAAGCCTTCCCTTGCAATGATGTGGCGCATGCGCTTGTTGTCGTGATGAGTATCGATTCTTGCGAAATCAATACCGGCCTTCTTTATTTCCGCAAAAGCTGACTGGAACATAAAGTGTGAAAGCCCCTTGCCCTTGCATTCCTTTGAAATTGCAGTTCTGTGGATGGCTGCATAAGGTTCGTTGTTTTTGAATGCACCTCTGACAGGGTTCACATAGTCCGGTTCAATTCCAAAAGATAGGACAAAAAATCCGGACACAATTTCATCAACAAGAATGACAAAGGCTGAACGGACTGACATGTCTTCAAGGATAACCTTCTCGTTGGGAAAACCATCCTGCCACTGGTCAACTCCATCGGCCTTCAAAGTTGCCTGTGCATCGCGGATTACTTTCATGATCTGATCCAGATCTTTTTCTTCTGCCTTGCGGTATTCAATGTTCATGGCGGCATTATAGCATGAAGAAAAAATATGATATACTGAATTAAAGGACAGGTTTAAAAATGAAAAGTCGCCGCTACATCTATCATCCGGAAAAACTTGAACGCAATGTTGCCGACATAAAAAAAGAATTCTCTTTCCGACTGAAAAATTTTGAGCTTGCCTATTCCTTTAAGACAAACCGCCATAACCTTGTTCTTGCAGATGCGAAAAAATTGGGGCTCAAGGCAGAAGTAGTTTCCACGGAAGAATACAGGGCGGCCATGGATTCAGGATGGAAAGAAAATGAAATCATCTACAACGGAGTGTGCAAGGAAAAGGAACTTCTGTTTCGCACGGTAGTTTCTGGAGGAATTGTAAATCTTGATAACGAAGAAGAGCTTTCCTGGGCGGAAGAATATTTTGAGCAGAATAAAACTCCCCTTGAACTAGGATTAAGGCTTAGCTTTGACATTGGAAACGGAATAAAATCCCGCTTTGGAATTGAAGTGGAATCAGAGGCCTATAAAAGAACAAAGGAACTTTCAGCCCAAGGAAAAATTAAAATCATAGGCCTATCTTGTCACTTTACAAAGACCAGGCAAAAGAAATTCTGGATAAAAAAAGCTGAGGGACTTGCGAAAGCGGCAAAAGATTTTCCTTTAATAGAATACCTTGATTTTGGCGGAAGCCTTGCAGGCAGTTATGAAAAAACTGATCCAAGAAAAAATTCACCCGGCGAAGGAATGGATCTTTCATCTGTGGCAGATGCAATTTTTGAAACCTTAAAAAAGTTCGCCCTTGAAAATAAAAAAATAATTTTAGAATGCGGCACGGCAATTGTTGGAAGTGCCTTTGACATTTCTTCAAGAGTCCTTCACATAAAGGAAAACGGATTTATAGTTCTTGATGTAAGTTTCAAGGACATGATGATTCCGTCTTTAAGTGACAGTGTTGCTTTTGAAATCATAAGCGGCGGCGGCAAGCAAAGGATGCTGAACAATTTTACAATTACGGGATGCACCTGCCTTGAAAACGACATCATCAAAAAAGGATTCAACGGAAAACTTGCAGTGGGCGATGTAATCATCTTTAAGAATGTTGGAGCATACACCCTTTGCTTTGCCAACAGCTTCATAAGAAATCCATTGGAAGTGGAAGTCCAATAAAATAAAAAAGGCTGACGAAAATCGCCAGCCTTTCTTTTTTTCCTTTAAGTCAGACTATATGAGCATGATGATGATCTTAGATGCAAGAACGATTGAAACAAGGGCAAATGGGTAAGTTGCGGCATAAGCAGCTGAAACTTCGTCTGTACCTGCTGTAGCAATCAATGTACCGAGGGCTGGAGTAGAAGTCATACCGCCAGTGATTGAACCAAGGTTGTTGAGGATTGAAAGCTTGAATACATAGCGTGCAAGGATGTATCCAACGATCATTGGAACTGTTGTCATGACAGCACCGTAGATGAAGTATGTCCAGCGGAACTTTGTGATGAAGTTAACACCACCTGGAACGCCTGCACCGATAAGGAAGAGTACGAGACCAAGTTCGCGCATGAAGTTCAATGTTTCCTTCTTAAGGCGGCAATCAACTTTGCCAAAGTGTGCAAAGTGACCAACGATGAGACCACCGATCAAACATCCGCCCGAGTTACCGAGGGAGAAGTTGATTACAGGAATCTTGATTGCACCGATGAGACATCCGAGAGCAACTGCAAGGAAGAATGCAAAGAATCCGAATGGATCAATCTGAACAAGAGATCCCTTTGGTTCTGGAATCTTGATCTGGTTTGCAGCCTGGAAGTGTGCAACTTCATCAGCCATGTTAACCTTAAGGATTTTTGGAAGAACCTGAACGAAGAGAACAACGCCAAGAACACCGAATGTGTATGCGATTCCGTAACCTGCTGTAACATCAGCTTCAAGAGTTGAAACCTGTCCTGCAAGTTTTGCTGCTTCATCCAAAGCTACGGCAACTTCCTTACCTGCAGAGAAACCTGGAGTAGAAGTAAGACCGCCTGTCAAAAGACCAACAGCCATTGAAGAAGAACAGTTTGGATCGAGGATTGCAAAAACAGCGGCTGTTGCACCACCGATGATGATGATTACAAAACCAAGAACGATGTAAGCGAGAGTGCTCTTGTTGAATGAACGGAAGAATTTTGGTCCGGCAATGAGGCCTACAGCAGTTACGAACAAAGCTGTACCGATGTTGGAAACAATACCAAAGTTGCCCTTGATCTTGTCAGACCAGATTGTAATTACTCTTTCGCCGATCTGGAAAGAAGGGATGAAGTTGATGATTACACCCCAGATAAGAGCTACAAGGAGAACACCTGCAGTTCCCAATTCGATACCCTTTACTTTGATGGCTCCAAGAAGATAGCCGATGGCACCGATTGCAAAAACAATAAAGATAAATGACAGAGCAGATGCAACTACTCCAGCTAAATAAGCAGTCATTTTTTGCCTCTTATTATGTGAATTTTCATCCATAATACAGTTTTTTAGATTATTAAACTATAGATTTTGGTGAAAATTTGCAGGGGATGGAAAAGGATGAAATTCGGCAAATTTCCCTTGAATTTGCAATCTTCCATATTAAAATTATTGTTATATACCGGATATAACGGAGGTTTATCTTATTATGGAAGATATTCAGTCAGCAGGTTTTAAAAAGAGAGTTTCTGTATCGATTAAGATGGGTTGCATTATCGGATTCGCAATGGTAGCAGTTGCTGTAGCCATTACAGTCGTAATCAACCTTACGGTAACAAAGCTCACCCGTCAGGATGAAATCAAGAACATCACTATGATTGCCGATGGAAAGGCACAGGAAGTTGGCGAATGGCTTGGTGGAACAAACTCAATGCTCCGCGCCTACGCTGAAACAGATGAAATCAAAAGCGACGACTGGGATGTAATTCAGCCGCTCCTTAAAAAGGCCTACAACCGCATGAACGACAGCCGCTATCTGTTCCTTGCTTATGTTCAGGAAAACGGAAAGGGTTGGACTTCAAAAAATGCCTGGCTCAATGCAAAACCGCTTCCATATTTCCCTCCGATTATCGAAAGAAACGAAGACTTCTTCATTACAAATCCATTCATAGGTGCAACAACAAATGAACCGCTCATCATCATCGGTCACGGTGTACGCCAGGATGGCAGCAACAAGAATACAGCCATCATGATTGCCGGCGTTGAAGGAAAATCAATTTCCAGCATTGCGGAAAACATCAACATCGGTGGTGTAGGCTACGGAGTTATCGTAGACAACAACGGTGTCTTTGTTGCACATCCGGATGTAGATAAGGTGATGAAACTTAACATCCGCGATATGGACAAGCAGGGATATGAAGGAATGTCCGAAATCGGAAACGACATGATAAGCGGAAAGTCAAACATTCGCGCCTTCAAGGACAATGGAACTACAAAATACATGGTGTATGCGCCTATTCCCAATTCCCCTAACTGGACATTGGGCATCATCATTCCTGAAACTTACTTCAACAGAATGACTACAAACATCATGTCCCGTGTCATTCCTTCAACAGCAGTTGTCATCGTTGTAATTCTTCTCCTGGCACTTTTAATCCTCAGAAGATTTGTTGCCCCAATGCGTGCAACGGCAAATGCCCTCAAGAACATTGCTGCTGGAGAAGGAGACCTTACGGTGAGCCTTCCCGTTCAGCATACTGATGAAATTGCAGAAATCGCCTACTACTTTAATCAGACAATCGAAAAAATCCGTTCAACGCTTAAGGTTGCGGCAGGCAGTTCAAAGGGCGTAAGCCAGGTTTCCGAAAATCTTTTCAATGATGTTACTGCGGAACAGTCCACAATCAACAGCATCAAGAAACTCATCGACGGACTCCACGGGGAAATTACAAATCAGAATGCAAGCATTTCGGAAACTGCAGGAGCCATCGACCAGATGACCATGACAATTTCAAACCTTGATTCTGCAATCAATACACAGTCGGAAAACATCAATACTTCTTCTGCAGCAATCGAACAGATGATTGCAAACATTGATTCCGTAACAAAGATCCTTGTAAAAAACCAGGACCTTATCAACAAGATGGAAGCAAAGTCAGAAGCTGTAAAGGATGCCATTACGGCTTCAAGCAAACTTACGGGTGAAATCAGCAATGAGTCAAACAGCCTTCTGGAAGCGTCTGCCGTTATCCAGAACATTGCGGGGCAGACAAACCTTCTTGCAATGAACGCTGCAATCGAAGCTGCCCATGCCGGTGAAAGCGGAAAGGGATTTGCGGTTGTTGCAGATGAAATCAGAAAACTTGCAGAAGAATCGGCACAGCAGAGCAAGAACATTACATCGGTACTTCAGGCTTTTAAGGAAAAAATTGAAGAAATTGCAACCGGAACAGCAAAGACGGAAAATGACTTTATGGAAAGCTTTGAACTTACAACTGCCGTAAAGCAGCAGGAAGAAGTTATCATGAGCGCCATGAAGGAACAGAGTGCCGGAAGTTCCCAGGTTATTCAGGCGGTTTCAGTAATTTCTGCATCCAACAGTCATGTAAAGCAGGGTTCGGCAGAAATGCTTGAAACCGGACGCAAGATTCAGAAAGTAATGCAGAGCCTTACGGAAAGCAGTTCTGCAATCGGTAATAATATAGAAGAAATCGATGAAGGCGTTACAAGGTTCGAGCAGTCCATTGCCGATGTAGGTGGCATTGCAAGGGAAACAACAAATAAAGTTGTTGACCTTAACAAGGAACTCGGCAGATTCAAAGTCTGATTAAACCCAGCAAAAAATTTAAAATCTTATCAAGTATATCTATATATACCTGATAAGATTTGATATAATTCCCACATTCAATTTTGAATCATTCTTCCGTGGTGTAATGGTAGCACAGAAGCTTTTGGTGCTTTTAGTTCGGGTTCGAATCCTGACGGAAGAATTAATTTTTTCCAATGCTGTAGACTTTCATCTTTTATTAAATCCAATTACAAAACAATTATGTTTTTGTCTTCCGCAACCCAGCGGTAGTTTTTCTTTTCAAAGACTGCAACAGATTTAACCTTGAAGGAAGAGGGCAATTCAATTTCAGAAAGAGCTTTAAGGGCTTCAAAAGTTGCACCTTCCGGAATGTCCCTGTTGGCAACACTAAGGTGCGGCTTGAATGCTTTGTTTCCTTTTTTTATGCATCCTGGGAAAGATGCCTGAACTTCCCTTGTGATTGCATCCTTTAGTTCATTCCATTTTTCTGACTCGACAACATTGGCGTAAATTGTTTTCTCTGAAAAAGAACCAAAGCCGTCCAGGGCAGACTCAAATGGGAATTTCTCAATGCCGTTCAAAGTTTCAACTGCATACCTTATGGTTTCTACCAGCTGGAATGTGGTGTACCTGTCATCAAGGGCAAATGGTGGAATCAGCGTTATATGAACAGGTGTCCCATGCCCGCTTTTGCATCCATATTTTTGGTTCATAAAGGCGCGGCATTCTTCCAAAGTTTCTGTCAGTTCTTCGTTTACAAGAACCCCTACAAAATGTGTCTGCTGAGTAAATGGTGAATTCTTCATAGTGCTTCTCTTAATCTAATTTATTAATTTCATTATCCATTATATGAATCATTTTTTCAGCAGATTTATCTCCACTTTCAAATGATTTACAAAACCAGTTTCTTGCAGTATTAAGGTTTATTTTTTTTGAGAAATCCAGGACTTCTCGTTTATATCTTTCATAATATAGTTGTCCAAGATTATAATATGAACTAGAAAGATTATTTACTGCAGCGGATAGTAAAAGCTCCTCCGCTTTCAGTTCGTCTTTTTCACATCCGATACCTTCCAAAAGCATAATTCCTGCATTTCTTTGAGCGTCGTCTATTCCTTGTTCTGCTGCTAGTAAAAAGTATTGAAGTGCTTTTTTATAGTCTTGAGTTCCCCCAATTCCGGTGTCGTAGAATACTCCAGTATTATATTGAGCCTTTGGATGTCCTAAATCTGCCGCTTTCTGCATCCAGACAAAACTATCTTTCAGGTTTTTGGATATACCAAATCCTTCATGAAGTGCCCACGCGTAATTAAAAATGGATTCTACATGTCCATGATCAGCAAGAACCTTGTGAATTATAATTGATTCACTAAAGTTACCTGCACGATCATATTTTACACCTTTTTGGAATAAAGATTTCATTTCTTGATAGTTCATCATTCTCCATAAAGTTCATTTACTGTTTTACGATGAAATTATATCACGCAAAAGTGACTTTAAATGACCTTGAAATAATAATAGGCGATTTCGTAAACAAAATCATTCAACTATGAGTTGAATGAAAGGTTTCAGTTTGTCTCATATAGTTAAAGTATAAGGGGATAGAGAAAATTCGCCTGTCAGTTGAAAAATTTTTCTTGGTGTCATTCTATGACACCATAGCTATTATATAATGTTATTGTCAGGCTGAAGTAATGGAGGATGATTATGAACAATGAAGAAGTGATGGAGCTAAAAAAAGAAGTCGTTAAGGAAATCATCAAAAATGAATGGAAACAAGAAGAATCGTCAGAGCTTAAAACGACAGATGATGAAAACCAGGTGTTTCTGAAAAAGCAGCCGACAGCAATTGCAATGAGAATCTTTCGTGAAAATGAAGACTATGAAACCCAGGTCATGAGGGAGTGTGAAGCTTTTTTCAATAAATATGGAGTATATCCCAATGCAATCGTTTCGAATCCGGAGACATTTAACCGCTGGCAGTCTGTAATTGAGGATAGTGCAGCAGAAAATGCAGCCGATGATTTTCTTGAAAATATAACTTTTGATCAGATTCGGGCGGCTGAAACTATTGAAGGTGATTGTGAATGGACATGTTCCAATGACAAAAGAGCTACTGTTTTTAAGACAGATAAATACGAGCTTTTTTTACTGGATAATTCAGATTATCAGGATGGTGTTTATCAGCTTTTTAACGGATATTCACCGGTTCTTGAAAACGGTAAATTTACTTTTCCGCTGATTGATATGGTCGCAACCGGTAAAAAAATACGTGAAATTATGGATGAGCAGGGAATTACTCCGGTGGATGTTCAGAATGTATGTGGGCTTGGTTCTTTGCAGGCAGTTTATAAATGGTTTGGTGGAAAATCAGTTCCGTCTGTAGATAATCTTGGTATTTTAAGCAACCTTTTGAACACACCAATTGATGATTTACTTGTGTTTAAAAATCGTGAGGACTGAGAAAACAATTCCTGATAGCAAAAGTGCGAGAAGAGGTAAGCTATGACAAAAATTAGATATGATATAAATAACCATGCCGGTGAATGGCGGGATTTCGATGGAAATACTTATGTGATCCAGAATGGAAATGTATTTCTTTTCAGAAATGGGAAATATGTTTACACAAAGGAAATTACTGAATCCCAGCTTAAAATCTACGGGCGTGAAAAAATAGAGCCTCCTTCCATTTTTGAGCTGAAGGTATTGAACATTAATGAGAGAAAAGACGGTTCAGCCTTGATAAAGGCAGAAGACGGCAATGGCCTTGAAATTGTATTTAAGGATGTGAATTATTCAAAACGCCGGGAAAACTATCAGACTGGGAAAAAGGGTAAATATAATCTTTTTGCCACAGTTTTTAATGAGGAGCTTCCTGAAGAATATGCAAATGGTATATGTCTTAAAGGAAAGGATGCGGAAAAGTGGTTTAAATGGACAGGAGACGAAGAGAAAATCGGTCTTGTTGATTTGGCCAGAACAAATATGGCAGAAGTTACTGTTTATTCAAAGGCAGGGGATTTTGAGGAAACTGGCAGATATAATTTTGAGGCTCTTGTTAGTCAACCAGGTTTTGTGAGTCCTGATGCAAGCGAGGAAGTGATTTATGATGCAGAGGGAGAAATTGAATCTGATATTTTTAGACTTTGCCTTCCTGATCAGTTCAATAAAATCAGACCTAAATTCGTTACTGCTTCCTTTAATTCCGGAAAATTTCCTCTTAGGATATACAAAGATTTGCCGGAAGATAAGGATTTTGATTTTACGTACAGCGGATGGCTTATAAAAGGTTCCGTAGAATTTGAGGCGGGTATTGGCAATGAAGACTGGTGGATTGATTATTTTGATGAAGGTGAAGTTCTTCAGTTGTACGGCCAGAATATAACGGTG